>JAHLLD010000002.1:300000-524983 GCA_020444325.1 bacterium | reverse complement strand
TCGGTGTAGGTGATGTTGTAATCGCCGCCGATGTGACAGGATTCACAGGCCTGCGTCGCATGCGCACCGGTGAGCGGGAAATTCGTCTGCGCATGGTCGAAGGTGGACGGCACCCAGGACGTGGTCGAGTGGCAGGTCGTACACTCATGCGCAAACTGTGCGCTCACGTGATTCGGCTGCGTGGTTGCATTGTAATCCGTCTCATGACACTGCCAGCAGTCGGTGTAGGTGATGTTGTAATCGCCGCCGATGTGACAGGATTCACAGGCCTGCGATGCGTGTGCCCCGGTGAGCGGGAAGTTCGTCTGCGCATGATCGAAGGTCGACGGCACCCAGGCCGTAGTGTTGTGACATGTCGTACACTCATGCGCGAACTGCGCGCTCACGTGATTCGGCTGTGTGCTCGCGTTGTAATCCGTCTCATGACACTGCCAGCAGTCGACGTAGGTTATGTTGTAATCACCGTTGACGTGACAGGATACGCAGGGCTCGGCCGCATGCGCACCTTCGAGCGGAAAGGCCGTACGCGCATGATCGAAATCCGCGGGTTTCCAGGCATCCATGTTATGACATGTCGTGCATTCCCTGTCGAAACTGCCTGCGACATGGTCAGGATTCTTCGCATCGTTGAAATCCTTTTCATGACAGGCGAAGCATTCGACCGGCGTGCCGGCGAAAACGAGCCCGGCATGACATTCGACACAGTCTGTCGTGCGATGGGCACCGAGCAGCGGGAAGCGCGTTTTGTCGTGGTCGATGGAAATGGGCATGCGTTCAATTGGCTGCCAGGCTTCTGTATTGTGGCACTCTTCGCACTGGCGATCGAAACCGACCAGCGCGTGATCCGGCTGTGACGTACGATTGTAATCCTCATCATGACATCCCTGGCAGTCAAGCGGGAGTCCGCTGTACTGTCCCCCGACATGACAGGACTGACAGGCGGTGCGCACATGCGCCCCGGTGAGACGGAAATTGGTGAGGGAATGATCGAAGTCGGCCGGGCTCCATGCATTCACATTATGGCACACCATGCAA
Source organism: bacterium (assembly GCA_020444325.1). Classification (NCBI taxonomy): domain Bacteria; species bacterium. The sequence goes on along the minus strand of JAHLLD010000002.1, from coordinate 523,948 downwards.
TCCTGCGAAAACTGTCCGTCGACGTGGTTCGGGAAAGCCACTGCCCGGTAATCCTGCTCGTGACAGGACCAGCAGTCCGTAGGCAGTTTCCCAAAACCGCTTTCATGACAGGATGTACAGGGCGTCGCAGCGTGGGCTCCCTGCAGAGGAAAAGCGGTGAGATTGTGATCGAAGGTGGCGGGACTCCAGTGCACAGGCTCATGGCAGACGGTACAGTCCCTGTCATATCCCCCTGCCACATGATTCGGTTGCTGCACGGCGCGGTAATCGGCTTCATGACATCCGAAACAATCGCGCGGCGTGCCGGCATAACCAGACACATGGCAGTCGCTGCATTCGAGATTGACATGCGCGGCAGTCTGCATGAACGGGATGACTGGATGTTCGAACGCCCCCTTCCAGCCGCCATCCCCCATGTCATGGCACTGGGCACAGTCCCTGCTGAAATCTCCCGCGATATGATCCGGCTCCTTCGCCTGCTCGTAATCCTGCTGGTGACAGGCATAGCACTCAGTCGGCGTGTTGACGTACTCCCGTTCTTCCTGGTTGACGTGACACTGCTGACAGTCCGCCAGCGCATGCGCCCCGAGCAGCGGAAAACGCGTCAGTTGATGCCGTGACACATCTTCGTTCGGAGAGCGCCAGCCCGAAGGAGTGTGACAATCGCTGCAGCGTTCTCCGAACTCACCCCGGTGCTGATCTTCATGACAGGCGACACAGTCGGTTTTCAGCTGGCTGAACGCCGTTTCGGCGTGACAGCCGGCGCAGGAAGCCGATGCATGATTCCCGCGCAACGTATAACCGGTGAGCCTGTGATCGAATTCGATATCCTTCTTGAGCGTCTTCCAGTCCGCCGTCGTGTGACACTGCATGCAATCGAGTCCGAAGGTGCGATGCGCCTTCAATTCCTGCTGGGCGACGAGTCTGCCCGGAATCAACAGGACGAGAAGGATAATAACGTGTATGGCATTTTTCATAACTGCTCCGGGCGGCTTTACTTTTCTTCTCTCATGGGATGGCAGCTGCTGCAGCTGTGCTCCATCGGGCGATAACGTATCATGGCAACGCCGCCGGTGGTCTCGGTCTTGTGGCAGCGATCGCATTGCAGTGATTGATGGCGTCCCGTCAGCGGGAAGCGCGACATGGTGGCATGATCGAACAACAGCTTCGACCACCCGTATTCCTGGTGACAGCGGCTGCAGTCGACCTTCCCCTGCTCGTCGGCAAACTGTCCCGCATGCCGATCTTCGTGACAGGCGGCGCAGCTCATATCGGTGAAACGGAAACGGCGCGCAGCGCTCCCGCCATCGCTTTCGCGGACATGACATTTCTCACAGAGCAGGTCGCGGTGCTTGCCGCGCAGCGGAAACTTCGTGGACGAGTGATCAAACTCCATCACGAACCAGCTTTCGGTGTCGTGGCAGGATTCACATCCCTCCGATGAAACGCGCTGCGCAAACTGTCCATCATGCGGATCCTTATGGCAATCCTGGCAGCGAAGCGCCTCCCAGTGGAAGCGCAGCGTTGCCTTCCCGTCAATTGTTGTTTCCACATGACAGCGGATGCAGGGAATGGCCTCATGCGCACCGCGCAGCGGGAAGCGCGTTTTCGCGTGTTTTTCGGCTGGAAACAGCGCCGGGGAAAAACCTGCCACGGTATGACACCCGCTGCAGTCCCGGGCATCCTCCCTCCCTGCGAACTGTCCGAGGTGATAGTCTTCATGGCAGACATTGCAGTGGGAAAGATCCGCACCGGCGAATTTCCCGAAATCCCCACCCGTGTGACACTGCATGCATTGCACCGCGGCGTGTCGTCCTTCGAGGGGAAAATCCGTTTTGCTGTGATCGAAACTGCCTTCGGCAATGCGCAGCTGCTTCCAGCCGGCGGGACTATGGCACTGCGTGCAGTCCTTCCCGTACGCGCCCTTATGATGATCTTCATGGCAGGCAGTGCAGTTGCCGAATGCGATGCCGCGGAACTGCAGGTATTTGGTATCGCCGTTGCGCGACTTTCCGTCATCCTTTTCCGGATGGCATTTCCCGCATGCAACTGAGGAATGGCGTCCCTCAAGCGCAAAGCGCGCCCGCGCATGCGAAAAGGACACATCCTTCCAGTCCTTCTGTGAATGACAGCTCTCGCAGTTCTTGAGTTGTCCCCTGTGCTCGTCTTCATGGCAGTTCGCACAGTCCGTCGACAGTCCGAGATAGGTGCTGCGCATGATGCTCTTTCCCTTACTGCGAATGTCCTTCGCATGAATGTTTTCCGGGCGATGACATTTCCTGCAATCGAGTCCGTCATGCTTTCCTTCCAGCAGGAACCCCGTCTGCCGGTGATCGAATTTTTCCGGATTCCACCGCACCAGTTCGAACTTTCGTCCATGATGCTCCTTGTGGCATTTCGAGCACTCGAGCTTGCGCGTATAGAAATGATACCCCCGCTTCTCCCTGACGCGAACAGCGATTTCCTTATGGCAGTCGAGACAGTTCTCGCGGAAACTCTTCTCCCCGAAATTGTGGCATTTGGCACAGTTGTTCACTCCCTCGAGCTTGCTGTGCGCGTTGGAAAGCTTCCCCGGCGACGCAAGCTGTGCATGCGTCTGCAGCAGGGGGAAAAAGAAAACGACACAAATAAGGTAGAAACGGTGCATCGCACTCCGCTGTGGTTGAAGACGCGGTGGTGGCCGGAAAAGCAGACGAGTTCAGAAAATCCAGGTATAGCCGAGGGAGACAGTTAACACGATGTGGACGATAAGGATCAGGAACATGATGATGGAAAATGGCAGGTGGATGACATGCCAGTACTGGAACAGGGCGCGTGCCGTGTCAAAAAAGGCGATTTTCCGCACCAGCAGCGCCTTGTTTTTTGCCGCCAGCAGCACGGCGTCGATCTGCTCTGAAGGAATTTCCTCGGCGAGCAGTGCCGACCGCATGCTGCGCAGTCGTCCCCTGCGCATCAGGTCGTCGCGCAGCAGGCTGACGATGGTTCTGAACACCGGCGTCTCAGGCGAAACACTGCCGAGCGTACTCACATTGTCAATCGCCATGATCGCCGCGGGTGAAAGGTGGAAACGGGTGCGCAGCCGCATGGTCTGCACTTCGTTTTCCCGCGCCAGTTCATCGAGCGACAGCGCATCGCCATCAGTGGTCTTCGGAATCTGTGTATAGATGTAGCGTCCGAAAATACCGCTGAGTGCGACGAAGATCATGCTCCAGAGACTGACCGAGACGATTCCCCCGAACTTGAAGGTGGAATGAAACACGACGAGTGTGGGACCAAGCAGGCAGAGGAAGATGTGGAATTCGAGGAAATGCTTGATTTTCCCTGCGAAGCGGAAACGCTTGACGCGTTTGCGCGTCGAGTAAATCGCGACACCGGAGATCATCATCAGAGAACCGACGATACCGAGTCCATGTCCGAAAAGCCCCGTCGCACCCCAGTTCGCCCAGTAGGCGGACTCCTGGCGCAGTTCCTCCTGCCGTTCGCGCAGTTTCTCTTCGGTCATGTCCATGCTGCCGAGTCCTTCCCCCATCAGCTCAAGTTCGACATCAATGTCGGATATGCGCGCTTCGTAATCAGCGAGGATATTCCCCCGCTCTTCCGGAGTCGTTGAATAGTAACGGAAGCCCTCATATCCCACGATCAACGCGGTTCCTACACCGAGAACAACAAGGGTCCATACGTAAAGTCGATGTACAGCTGGCGACATACGGCAATGGGGAGCTGGGTGGAGATGACGCGGATTACTCCATCACGCGCTTCTATGCGTGAAGCAGTGTATTCGCCATAATGTAAAGGATTTAGCGTAATTCCCGCAACACTCGTTCAGACTTGCCCTGTGCCCGCTACACGCGTATTTTTTACGGAATCGATCCACACACGCCCCGGTATGTAAAAGCCACCACAAGTTACGGCATTGCTCCATGGAAGGTTTTCTGATATTTCTGATTTTCGTTGTCCTTGTTTTCGTGACCACCATCCCCTACATGCGGCGGGTGCGCCGGCGTGAGCGTGATGCGCGTGAGGCGGCGGAGCGCGGGAAGCTGCATTCAGGGGGACCCCAGGCACAGCATCCTCACATCGACATTTCGAAATGCATCGGCTGCGGCACCTGTGCCGACGCCTGTCCTGAAGGGGACGTGCTTGGCATCATTGCCGGGAAGGCCGCGATCATCAATGGACACAAGTGCATCGGACACAGTCTCTGTGCGGAGGCGTGTCCCGTCGGCGCCATCGAGATCGTGATGGCCAATCCTGGCATCAGCGCTGACATGCCACAGCTCACCGGGGAGTACGAAACCAACGTTCCCGGCATGTTCATTGTCGGGGAGCTGGGCGGACTCGCCCTGATCAAGAATGCGGTCAACCAGGGACGCGACGTGGTCGATATTATCGCGCAGCGCTGTGCCGACAGTGAGACGCCCGAGGATGTGCAGGATGTCTGCATTGTCGGTGCGGGTCCGGGCGGCATCAGCGCTTCGCTGCGCTGCATTGAGAAAAACCTGCAGTATGTGACGCTGGAACAGGATGTGCTGGGAGGCACGGTCGCCAAGTATCCGCGGCAGAAGCTCGTGATGACGTCACCGGTGGAATTTCCGATGCACGGGAAATTCAAGTCGCTTGAAATCAGCAAGGAAAGCCTTCTGGAATTCTGGAACTCCGTGTTCGAGAAATCCGGTCTCGCCGTGCGCGAAAAGGAAAAAGTGGAAACAATCACACGGGGAGATGACGGCGTGTTCACCGTACAGACAGCCGATGGCAGCTATCGGGCGCGGCATGTGGTGCTCGCTCTCGGTCGCCGTGGTACGCCCCGCAAGTTGGGCGTACCGGGCGAGGAACTGCCGAAAGTCATGTACAGTCTCATCGAAGCGGATGCTTACACCAACAAGCACATCCTTGTCGTGGGCGGTGGCGATTCGGCCGTGGAGGCAGCGATGGGACTCGCACATCAGAAGGGAAATCACGTCACAATTTCCTACCGCAAGCCGGAGTTCTCGCGTATAAAGGAGCGCAACGCGCAGCGCGTGCAGGAATGCATCGACGCACGCATGCTCGATGTGCTCTACAGTTCCAATCCCATCGAAATCCGTGAAGACAGCGTGCTCATCGAAATAGACGGCGAGCAGCGCGAACTGAAGAATGATTTCGTGTGGGTATTCGCGGGTGGCATTCCTCCCAACGCCTTCCTCGAAAAAGCCGGCGTCGTACTCGGTCCCCGTGACCTCACGCGTGAAGCCTCCGACGAAGCCAGGTCAGCAGCGGCATAAGCGAAATTCGCAGCTCCGAAAACGCCCGCATCTGTCATTGCTGGACGTAATCCCGTATATTCCCCAGACCGTGAGCCGCGGTCCAAGATGTCGTACAAATGTGATTTTTCCATGCTACGTTTCGCCGGAAGCGTCCTTTCCCGTATCCACATCCCCCGTATCCGCCATTTCCATCCCGGACGTTCCGTCCCCGTGATTGCCATACTGCTCTTCCTTCTCCTCCTGCCGCAGGCGGGACGCGCGCAGGAACCCGATCTCACTTCCCCACGTGAGTCGTTCCGCACCTTTCTCGTCAACATGGTCGTCTACAGCAGTGACACCACCGAGTCGGTGAAGGAACACGCATTGCGCAACGCCGTGCGCACGCTGGATCTGTCGGACGTTCCTGTTTCACTGCGTGAAGAACAGGGTGTCAGGATTGCACGGGATTTGAAGAACTTCCTCGACCGCTTCGAGCTGGTGGACGTTGACGAGCTGCCGGAGCATTTCGATGGACCTGTGTATGTCTGGCGCAAACCGGCGGCAAACACGGAAATCGCGCTGGCGCGGGATGAGGACAGCCTCTGGCTGTTTTCGCGGAAGACCGTGGCGTCGCTTCCCGCCCTGCTGGATCTCGTCCGTGACCACGATGTTGTGGAAGGCGTCGAACAGACGGTGCGGCCGGATAACCTGGCGGACTGGCTGCGGCTGCGTATGCCGGAGTCGCTGCTGCAGAAAGCCGTGTACTTCGAGAACTGGCAGTGGATCGCACTGGTCATCATCATCCTGCTTGGCATCCTGGTCGAGCGCATCGTGATTTCATTCCTCAGCAAATGGATCATCCGCTTCGTGCAGCAGAGCAAGGCGCGGACCGAGTTCAAACTCAACACGCAGCTGATCAAACCCCTGGGCATTTTCTGCATGGCGCTGCTGTGGTCCCTCCTCCTGCCGAGTCTGGACCTGGCGCTGCAGGCGGAGACCGTGCTGTACTTCGCCACGCAGTTCGTCATCGCCGCGAGCGGTGTGTGGGCCGCATACCGCATGGTTGACCTGGCCGCAAGCTACTTCGAGGTACTGGCAGCGAGGACGGAATCGAAATTCGATGACCTGCTGGTGCCGATGATACGCCGCGCGCTGAAAATCATCGTCATCGCCTTCGGTCTGCTGTTCATTGCCGACAACCTGAACATCGACATTACCAGTCTGCTTGCGGGACTCGGTATTGGTGGTGTTGCCTTCGCTCTGGCAGCGAAGGACACGGTGGAGAATCTCTTCGGTTCACTCACCGTGATGTTCGACAAACCTTTTGAAATTGGAGACTGGATAAGGATCGGTGATGTGGACGGCACGGTCGAAGAGGTCGGTTTCCGGTCCTCACGCATCCGCACCTTTTACAATTCCCAGATCACCATGCCCAACTCGCGGCTCGTCAGTGCAGCCGTCGACAACATGGGCAGGCGCCGCTATCGCAGGCTCTCCGCCACGCTCGGTGTGCAGTACGACACGCCACCAGAGAAAATCGAAGCTTTCTGCGAAGGCATCCGCGAGATCATCCGTCAGCATCCCTACACGCGGAAAGATTTCTACATGGCATACTTCAACGAGTTCGCCGATTTCTCGCTGAACATCCTGCTGTATGTGTTCCATGAGACGCCCGACTGGGCGACGGAATTGCGTGAGCGGCATCGCCTGCTGCTGGACATTGTGCGCCTTGCGAAGCGACTGGGCGTGGAGTTTGCCTTCCCGACACAGACACTGCACATGTCGAGCATGCCGCAGCCCGTGCATTACACCACGGATCCCGTGCCCGAAAAGCCAGAGGTGAAGGCGATCAACGACGCCATCACGTTCGGACGCAGCGAGGCCGAAGCACTGTTGCGCGAGCAATGGCAGGGCGGCATCCAGCCCCCGGTCAGCTTCGACGATCCCACGAGTATGAAACCCGGAAACGGTCCTCCACAGGACGTGACAACGTAACCATCTGCCGTCCCCACAAAGGGACGAGGAGTGAAGCCCATGCGTTACACCAGTTCGATCAAACAGCTGCAGCAGGACAGGCGCTATGCAGCCGCAACCCGGCTGCTCGAAACACTTCTGCACAAGCAGGAGCCCGAGTATAACCTTCTCACCGAGCTCTACGGCATTCACCAGGCACCGGTGCTGCATGGCATTTTCTCACGTTTCCTTGAAGAGCACGGTGATGACCTCGGCGTGCCCCGCGCACATCAGCCGCATGCCTCGTATGAAATCTCTGACGCGCGCAGTCACGTTGAACAGTCGGCGGACTTCCAGGCCATACAGTCGAAAATCCTATTCAGTGAGCTTCCGGGCATCGAAGACTTCGAGCCGCAATACGGGAAATACGCCGGCGAAGTCCGGGAAGTCCTTCGCATGTTCCTCGACCATCATCTCGTGCGGAAATGCGGCCTCACCTCGGCAGCACACCTGAACCGCGTGGGCGCCGTGGTCGAGAAAATCGGTATGGATGAGCCGGGCGAAAAAATGTACGCCGCCATCGGCTTCATGCATGATGCGCTCGAGGATCTGCTCGATGTCGTGCGTGACGACCATGAGAACCTGTACACCGTCAACGACTATCAATCTTTTCTCTCCCGCTTCACCTCTCCCGAACTGCACACGCATATCAAACTCGTCACCAACTTCTACGACCTCATCCTCTCGGAAATCCGCGACGTCCTTCGCCAGAAAGACCGCTATCCGGGCAAGGAAAACCTGCTGCGCGCCATGGAAGACATGTACACCCATGACAGGCTGGAAATCCACCCCTACCTCGAGAAAATGCATTATGCTATTGAAGACGCCGACCTGGGAGAGGATGCCTACGGCGCGGCGAAATGGATATGCTACAGCGAACTGTACATCCGGGAGATGGCCATTTACACGCATTCACGCGGCGACTACCGCACCTTTGAAATCAAGGCCATCGATCTGTCGGATAACGGACACGGCAGGGACGCCCTCGCGCTCAATTCCCGCATCAAGAACCTTATCAAGCAGCAGATTTATGCCACCTACGGATCGCAGCTGAACTCGACCTGGCATGGCGTCAACAATCGTGTTGCTGAACTGCAGGAAGATGCGCTCGTGCACGCCAAGCACATCATCATCCGTGATTTCCTTCAGCAGCAGTCCTATCTCGACTTCGCGGTGTCCACGCTGCTGAAACTGCTTTCCCTGAAATCCATTCTCTTCGTCAAACCTCCGCGGCACGACGCATATCACGTCTGACCCTGCCGCAACGCAGGTTCCCAACCTCCATCAACGCTGATTTGTGCATCAGCGCGGGATGAGACCTTAGCGCCGGATCAGACCTTGCACGGGATGAGACCTTAGCGCCGGATAATCCGTCGCGTCATCATGTGCGTTCCTGCCTGCACGCGCAGGAGGTACATCCCGGCCGGTACGGAAGACAAATCCACATGCTGCACGCTTCCGGGCTGTGCGCGGTCGCTTGCGAAATGCGCGACCTGCTGTCCCAGCAGGTTCACAACCGTGATGCGCAGTGCCGAGGGAGCAGGCATGTCGACGCGCACCTGCAGCAATCCCTTATTCGGATCGGGCCAGGCAGCAACGGCAAAGCCATCGGGCAGCGACTCGACACCGGTGCTGAGCTGCACATCGATTGGATCCGATTCCCTGCTGCAGCCATTGGCATTGGTGACAACCACGGTATACACGCCCGACGTCGCGACGCCGAGATTGCGTTCCGTGCCGTCCTTCACCGCGATTCCATTGTAGTACCACTGATACGATTCCGCCAGCGAGCAGCTGAGCAGATTATTCAAGCGCGTGATCACGGGCTTGTCCGGAAGCGGAAGCACGGTGACGACGACGTCCTCGGAGAATCCCTGGCAGCCATCCTGCGTGAACACCTCAACATTGTACGTCCCTGCATCCCGCACGACGAGAATGCGATGCGTCTCGCCCGTATTCCAGCGATAGCTGGTGAAACCGGCGGGCACTTCGAGACGCACACTGTCTCCCTCGCAGAAACGCAAATCGCCGTGAACGATCACATCCGGCTGCACTTCGGGACGGAAATAGAGTTCGGTGCTGTCGCTGCGCAGCAGGCAGCCTCCGGCATCCAGCACATCCACCCAGAACACGCCGCTGGTATCGACGGTGATGTTCTGTGTCGTTTCCCCGGTACTCCACATGTACTGCACATATCCCGCCGGTGCCTCGATTGTCAGATCCTCGCCGTAGCAGAAGGCATAGGTGCCCGAGGGATTGATGGAAGGGCGCCGGGTGTAGCCGATATTGATGACGTCGGGCAGGGAAAGGCAGCCATTGTCGCCGGTGACGCGCAGCCAGTAGCTGCCGGTATCCGTCACCGCGATGCGGCGCGTATCGGCTCCGGTCGACCATTCATACGCGGCAAAATCCGCCCCGCCATCCAACCAGAGCGTGTCCCCTGGACAGATGGTCAGGGGTCCTACCGCGGTAATGTCGGCCACGGGACTCTGTGCCGTGACAACGATCACAGTGTCGGATTGCGCGGTACAGCCCGCGGCATTGGTGACCATGACCGAATACATGCCGGGCTGCGTGACTTCGAGCTGCTGTCCGGTTCTGCCGTTGGACCAGCGGTACTGTGCGAATCCCGCAGCCGCGGTGAGTGTCGTACTTCCGCCCGAGCACAGCAGCGCTGTATCGGCAGGTTGAATCGTCACGACCGGGTCATCGAGGACGACATACAGCGTATCCGAAATGCCCGTGCAGCCGTTCGCATCCACCACCTCGACAGTGTACATCCCCGCATCCGTCACGGTAATCGAGGATGTGGTGTCGCCGGTGGACCAGTTGTAACTGACATACGGCTGCTTGGTTGTCACATTCAGTGAGCGGCCCGCACAGAGCGAGAACAATCCTTCATTGCTCAACTCCGGATCCGCACCGGGATACACCTCCACGTGGAAGAGCGATGAGAGTGCCGTCCTTCCCGCATGATCCATGACCGTGACGGCATAATTCCCGCTGTCGCTGGCCACGATACTGCGCGTGGTGTCGCCTGTTGTCCACACATAGGAGTCATATTCCTCGACTGTGCGAAGGATGACCGAGTCGCCCGGACAGAAGGACGTGGCGCCGAGGGCTTCGATTTCCGGGTCCGGCGGCACGGCGATATTGACCGTACCCTGATGGAAGACCGGGCGTACGCAGCCCTTGCGCATGACAGACCTGATCGGATCGATGGTGATGCTGATCGAATCCGCCCGCTCCTTCACATAAAACTCGAGATTGAAAAACGGTCCGCCCAGCCCCGTCTGCACCGCCTGCCGCGTCCCGATGAGGTAGTTGCCGGCATAGGGAATGATATCGACACCCGTGCCATTGAGGGGCGAGAGCGACGGAATGGAAACCGACATCAGCTGCAGCACATGTTCCGGGAAGGAAATAATGATATCCGATGGATGCAGCACCCCGGGCTGCAGCATCAGATAGGTAACATGCACGGTCAACTGTTGTCCCTCGAATCCTTCCGACACCCCCGGGAAGAGATCAATAATCTGTGTCTGCGTGGGCAGCTGCGGCTTGTTGAATTTCAGCGTTTTCGAATCCGTTCCGCTGCACACCCCACTAACATCCACCCGCAGCTCGTGTTCGGCTCCGTCGGGACAGTCGGACGTGTACGTCATGCGGCATTCGCGGAATTCATCGGAGATGAACTCGAACACCTCGCGGAACGCCTTCGAAATATTGAGCGTGTCGAGTACGGGGAAATACGCCCCGCCGGTGGAATCCGCAATACGCTGCAGCGACGCGGCGTCCACCGCCGAACTCATTCCCACCGTAATCACGTGCACATCGCTGGCGCGCGCATGTGCAATCACATCCGCTTCCGTGTATGAGCTTTGCATATCCTGACCCACCGCCGCCAGCACGACAGCGCGGCAGCCATTGACACCGGCGCTGGCCGTATGCGTGATACCCGAATACGCGCCGTCGAAAAGCAGGCGGTCGCCGACCGGGAAGAGCGCGAGCAGCGCAGAGCGCAGCGGCGCCTTCTGCGTGGTCATTCCCTGCTGCAGCGATACCGCGGAATTGAAATACATGATCGCCGCTTCATCCACCGCTCCATCCATTTTATCCACGAAGGCATTTCCCGCCTTCACCACACCCGCATGCCATTTCCCCACCATGTCCGCACTCGCATCGAGGACCAAGGTCACCGACGGCGGGCAGTGCACGGTGGTATCGGGACAGTACATCGAGGAAAGCGCCACCGGAATGCCGTCCTCAAACAGCGCGAGATTCCCGCTGCCGTGCGAGAAATCCAGCAATCCCCCGCAGCGGATGTCATAATGCACCGTGAGATCCGGCCACTGCATTTCAGCACGTTTGAGATTGAGCACCGGCTGCGCGGCGGCAGTGGCGGTGAATATCAGCAGGAGGAGAACGGAATGCAGCGGTGACATGCGCATGACAAAACCTGTATCGGCATGAATGGAAGTGGTAGTAGTTGCCGCAGGCGATACGGCAAAAGCGATATGGATTCAACACGTACCCCAAATCTGCCACAAAATGCCATCGGAAGCAACCACGGGCCTCAGTCCTCTCCCTCGAATATCTCTGGGCTCAATTCCCCTATCTCGCCCTGCCGACCTGCAATGCGATTCATTTCATTATTCTCCGGGATTGACAGGCGATACATGGGCACGGGAAGTTGTCTCGATGTTGCTGCTGGTCAATCTCTGCAGCTAGCGCATTCAGTTGTTCTGTGACCCAATGAATCTGGCTTTCATGCAGACAAACTCCACCGAGGACGAAATAGTCTTCATTCCGGTTCGGAATTGAACCGGAATCATCGAGATACAACACATACATTGGCGCCTCCCATTCTCCCTATAAGTAAAATGCGGCCGTGTGGCAAGCGCCATCGGACCGACTGGGCCCTCACAACCGCATGACAAATATATCATGAGGAATCTCAGCTGTCAAGGGGAAATCACTGCTCAAGCGTCTTTCCATTTTTCTCTTGACAATGGAATCTGTGGAATGTATAATTGGTTAGACATTTGACTAACTATCGTGTTCCGATGTACCAGGAAAGCCTTTTCGCCGAAAAAGAAACCCGCATTCTGCCCCCTCGCAGCCTCTGGAAGCTGCGTCAGAAGGGCATATTTCTCGGAACCAGCGGGTATTCGTACGAGGACTGGGTGGGGCCGTTTTACCACTGGGGCACGAAAAAACCGCGCATGCTCGAGTATTACCAGCATTTCTTCCCCGCAACCGAGCTGAATTACACGTATTACAGCATGCCGCGTCCCAGCACCCTCTTCCAGATCCGCAACAAGGCGCCGCACATGATGTTCAGCGTCAAGGCGCATCAGAGCATCACGCATCAGCGCCGCGTGCTGCAGCAGAACTGGCAGGATTTCGCCGACGCCATGATGGTGCTCGCCGACGCCGGACAGCTCGCCTGCCTGCTCTTCCAGTTCCCCTACAGCTTCAAGTGCACGAACGACAACTTCGCCTACCTCGACGAGTTGACTGAATACTTCAACACCTTTCGCATAGTACTTGAACTGCGGCACGCAAGCTGGCACCACGAAACAACTTACGAATACTCCCGAAAGCGCGGCATCACCCTCTGTTCCGTCGATGCCCCCCGTCTTCCCGGACTGACCAGCAACGTGATTTACCCGGGAAAAGACCTGGCATACTACCGCCTGCACGGCCGCAACGCGCCGAACTGGTTCGACGGCGACAACATCACCCGCTACGACTACAGCTACGCCCAGCGCGAGCTGGAAGAAATCGTCAGAAACATCATATCACTGATAAAGGCCTCCCAGCATGTTTTTCTCTTTGCCAACAATCATCCACGCGCTCAGGCAGTGGAAACCGTCACCAAAATCGCCACGGCATTGGATGCAAGTCCTGCGCTGGCGGCACTTTAACCGCACCCGCATGCTCCGCCTCAAGGGCGCATTGTAGGGAATACGAGTTCGATGGCGAGAGCGCCTGTCGCGGCGTAGTTGAGCGAAGCGAAACGAAGCCGGAAGTGCCCTCTCGATTTCGCTCTCGATTTCGCTCTCGATTTCGCTCTCGATTTCGCTCTCGATTTCGCCCTCCCTCTCGATTTCGCCCTCGCTCTCCCTCTCGTACTTACCTGTGTGCGTGTCGGCGGGGACGTGCGTCGTGGACGATCATGTCACCCAGGAGATATCCACTTTCCTGTGCGGTGTAGATGACAGCGTCCTGCACTTCCTCGTCTTCCATAGCCAGAAGCTGGACACCGCTGACGACGCTTTCGACGGACATCACAGTGGGATGCCAGATGCCGGAGCCGTGGAAGCGGAGCGGGACGGACTGCGTGAGATCCTCTTCCCAGACCAGCGCGCTGTCGTAGGCGCTGTACATTTCCTCGGTCACTTTGACGTTGAGGAAGACGCCGTCGGCGTTTGAGTGGAGGCTGAGACGGCGAAGCCGCGTGGTGAGTACGAAATCGGCGAGTCCTGATGCGGGATCAACGGGTTCGACGCCAAGACGGTCGATGAGGCTGCGTTCTATTCCCTCCGACAGTGTGGATGCCACTCCGTGCGGATCCACGGTTGCATCGAAACTTTCGTCCGCTGCAATCGTGCCGAAAATGGAGAGAAGCGCGGCGACGATGCCGGTCCACGGTGTATCGGGATCGGGGTCATCAATCCACATCGAACTCGAAAGCTCATCAACCTCCGAACGATAGAGGAAGGCGATGCGCTTGCCGTCGATGGGATACTCACGCAGTTTCGATGTCGATGAGCAGGCGGTGAGGACGATGACAATGAGGATGGAAAAAGTAACGCTGGTTTTCATGGTTTCTCCTGATCGATAGGCTGCAAGCTCACATGGCACATGAATGCAAATGCAATGCCAGATTGCAATCCCGCAATAGCTCCTGAATAATACCGATTTCTCCCGGATACTGCCTCCTCCTGCCCCCTGCAGTGTGCAGTGCTGTCTCAAAAAGGCGACAGATGGCCGGGACCGTGACCGCAGAGTGAAGGACAACTTCCCCGGTATTTTGTATATTTTTCGTCTCGAACATGTCTGTCATCAACAGGTACTTTTCATGCGCTTCCGTTATATCCTCCTCCTTCTCGTCCTTCCCCTGCTCACGGCGCAGGCGCAGGTCGATTTCAACCGCTTTTTCTATGACAAGACCATGCGTGTCGACTACCATCACGTCGGCACCAAGGGCGAAGAACGCATTACGCTCGACCGTGTGCGGCAGGAAGGTCCCTGGCCGGGCAGCATGGTGAATCTTGTGGACACGCTGAACCTCGGACAGTACCTCGTGCGGGTCTACGATGTCAAAAGCGGAATGTTGCTGTACTCCCGTGGCTACTCCACGGTGTTCAACGAGTGGCAGACCACGGGCGAGGCGGGACGCGGTGTGTGGAAGACCTTTCATGAATCCGTGCGCTTCCCCTTCCCCCGCCGCACCGTGCAGGTGACCATCAGCAGAAGGGACAAGTACCTGGTCTTCCAGGAGAAATTCTCGACGGTCATCGATCCGGCCGATCCCACCGTCGTCGCGGCCGAATCGCAGTATCCCCCGTATGAGGTCATCGATCTGATGGACAATGGGGACATCCACAAGAAAGTCGATATCCTCATACTCGGCGACGGCTATGCGAAGGCGGATATGGAGAAATTCAGGAAGGATGCAAAGCATTTCAACGATGTGATGTTCGGGACGAGTCCTTTCAAGGAAAGAAAATCGGATTTCAACGTCCGTGCCGTCGCTGCCATCTCGCCGGAAAGCGGTATTGACATTCCCGATCGCAACGTATGGAAGAACACAGCACTTGGCACCATGTACAACACTTTCGGCTCAGCCCGCTACGTGCTGACCGAGG
The DNA here is from genome assembly GCA_020444325.1 of bacterium. Classification (NCBI taxonomy): domain Bacteria; species bacterium. Next base: position 508,833 of record JAHLLD010000002.1, on the reverse strand, counting down.
CCAACCGCGAATTGCGCGACATCGCCGCTGCTGCGCCGTACGACTTCATCTGCATCCTCATCAACGACAACCGCTACGGTGGCGGCGGTATCTATCAGCTGTACACCACCACTTATGCCAACGAAACGCATGAGGGAATGGAATGGCAGCACGATTACGTGTATGTGCATGAGTTCGGTCACTCGTTCGGCGGACTCGGTGACGAATACTACAGCTCCTCCACCGGCTATGACGAGTTCTACCCCGAGGGCGTCGAACCCTGGGAGCCCAATGTCACCCGCCTCATGCATGCGCCGGACGTAAAATGGCGCGCGTATGTAACGCCCGGCATCGACATTCCAACGGAATGGGGAAAGCAGGAATACGATAACTTGCGCGCCAAACTCGGAACGCTCGACCGCCTGGCCGACGATTACTACGAGAAGCGCAAGCCCATCTTCGATCGCATGAGCGAAATCACCGCCAATCCCGAACTCCTGGGCAAAGTCGGCGCCTTCGAAGGAGCCGGCTACATTTCCGAAGGCATGTATCGTCCTTCTCTCGACTGCCGCATGTTCTCCCTCTCCCTCACCGACTTCTGTCCCGTCTGCCGCGCCGCCATCGAGCGCCAGATCGACTTTTACGCACACTAATAGCTCGCTTTCAGCGTACTTATAAAGTTTTAGGGCATGTTAAAATTTGTTTTTAACATGCCCTAAATCATATTTACCGCTTACACTTAGCGATGGGAACGCCCGTCTTCGTCCTCGCTCCGCTCGGACTACGCCGCGGCAGGCCGGATTTACGCTGATTCTACTGATTTTCGCGGAGACTGTGAGAAATCCGGAGCTGCAGACTACCGTGATAGTCAATTTTGACCCTCAGACCCTAGACTTCCTCCGTGAAAATCCGTGATACCCGTGAAAATCTGTGTTCCCGTTGATATTACTACATCTGGCTCACATAGCTGGTGTTGAGATCACGCGGGATGTCTTTGAGTTTTTCGATGTTGGCGTCGATTTCGGGCGTCATTTTGCCGTAGTGCTCGAGGAGCTTGCCGGCGGCTTCGTAGTCACCTTCGATTTCAATGGTGAGCACTTCGCGGGCGAGTCCTTCAGCGGCGGTCATGAAGATACCGAAGTCGATGCTGTAGGTACCGTCTTCGTTCTGCGAGATGGCGTTCGCTTCACGCAGCCAGTTGAGCTGCACGAGGTTGGCCTGTCCGTGTGCTTCCTCGGCGCCGAAGCGCAGCGAGCGGAAGAGTCCGGCCACATAGGTGACGATGGTTTTCTTGAGCTGGACATCACTGACCACGCCCTCTTCGTGCAGAAGCTTGTTGTTGTAGAGTCCGAGAATGTCGGCCTTGCACTCTTCGATGGAAGAATAGCGTTCCTTCATGGCGCGGCGCACGCTGAGCTCATCGTTGCCGTACACGTAGCCGCGTCCCAGTGTATGGGACACTTCGTGCAGCGTCACGAAGCTGGTGAAGGCCTTGCGGTCGACATATTCCTGCAGTGCGGGAGAAAGGATGCGTCCCGCGATAGGCAGCACGATCTGGTCGAACTTGGCTTCCATCATGTTCTTGTACATCTGCTTTTTCCCGCCCTTTTCCTGCGTGACGCGGGGGTCGTTCGGCAGCGAGGCAGCGATGGTTTTGACGCCGGCCTGGAAATCGCCACCGAAGTACACGATGTTGACGACTTCGAGCACGTTGCCTGAGCCGGCAGTTTCACGGCGGTATTCTTCCTTGATGGGCAGTGTGTGCTCAAACGCGTCGATGTGCCGGGTGAACATCTGCAATTCGGCAGTGCCCTCGGGATCCTTGACCATCACGGCGCATTCGTGCGCGGTCTTGTAGTTGAAGAGTCCGTCTTCATAATTCTCGATGGGACCAATAACGACATCGATATCATTGTCCTTGAGATCCATCCAGGCCTTGTCGCTCTCGTAGTAGTCGTCCGTCGCCAGGGCGATGGCGCGCAGTTCGAGATACTTCTTGAGGGAAGGATTGTCCGCCAGCGCGGCCGCTTCCTCAAGCTTTGTGACGATATCACCGGTCTCAGTGTAGTAGTGGAAGAACGGCACCGCTTTCAGATTTTCGCCGTCGCGCACGACTACGGTGTACTGACTTTCCAGTGCGTCTTTCTGATCCGGATGCGCCTTGATGTAGGCTTCGAATTCCTCCTGTGTGAGGTCCGGCGGATAATACCCCGCTCCTGCCGGTTTTGTCAGGGGACCATTCCCCACGAAGCGTTCGCCTTCAAAAATGCGGTCGTAGGGACCGTAGTTGATGTTGACGTACGCGAGATAATCTTTCGCTTTTTCATCGCTGGATGCGGCGAGGGAATCGCGGATCGCGACGGCATCAAACGAAGACTGCTGCCAGAACACCTGATCAACGAGTTTGCCGGCTTCCACGAGCTTTGCAATCAGCGCACGCTGGCGCTCGGTGAGCTGCGAAAGATCGACCGCGATATCGGTGTCGGCATACATCGCCCGCCTTTCCTTCACCTCTTCGTATGTCGGTATGTCACCCATCTGCTCTCCTTTCTTTTCCTCCTGCTGCCCACATCCCACGAGAAGGACAGTGGCTGTGATAAGTAGTGTCAGTGATGAAATCTTACGCATGACGTCCTCTTGTTCGTTGCATGGGAATCATAAAATGTAGCATGAAGCACGGAAGCGGACAACTCTTTCTTTTCACCCTCAGTGAAAACGCATACCATGAAAACCAAAACACGGCAAAAGGTGTTTCCTATTATTCCGGGACGACTGCTTTCCGTCCCGCTATCGCGCTTTTGCTGTTTACCGCGCTTTTTCGGAATTTTACTGTTCTTGCGTCATTTCAACTACGCACCACACAATGGAAGCAATACTGTTTCTCCTTATAGATTACTGGAACCATGTCCGATAACAGCATAGACCAATCGCTCGTCTACGGTCCCAACACCTGGCTGATCGACGAAATGTACCGGCAGTTCAAGGAAGATCCCTCCTCCGTCAGCGAGCACTGGCGGGAGTTCTTCACTGACTACCATCCCACCAGCGTCCCCATGCAGCAGCCGAAAGCGGCGGAGCAGGCAACGACGCCTGCGGCAGCGCCTGCAAAGGAAGAGGCACAGGAGCCCGCGCTTCCGCCCGGTGCGGAGAAGCTGCGCGGACCCGCAGAAATCATCGTCACCAACATGGAGAAAAGCCTCGACGTCCCCACCGCGACGTCCTCGCGCGTCATCCCCGTCAAGGTGCTGGAAGAAAATCGGCGTCTGATCAACCGCTATCTCGAAGACACGGTCAGCGGCAAAGTGAGCTTCACCCATCTCATCGCCTGGGCCCTGCTCAAAGCGATCAAAGCCATGCCCGCGATGATGCACAGCTACGTCCATCACGAAGGCGAGCATTACCGCATCACGCCCGAGCATTTGAATCTCGGACTCGCTATCGACGTGCAGAAAAAGGATGGAAGCCGTGGACTGCTGGTGCCGAATATCAAGAAGGCGGAACAGTACGACTTCGGTGGTTTTTTCGCCGCATACAATGATATGCTGCGCCGCGTCAACAGCGGGAACATCACGCCGGATGATTTCCAGGGAACGACGGCTACAATCACCAATCCCGGCATGATCGGCACTGTATTTTCCATTCCCCGGCTGATGCAGGGACAAAGCGTCATCCTCGGAATCGGCAACATCGCGTATCCCCCGGAATACCAGGACGCCGATCCGCGTACGCTGGCGACGCTGGGTATCAGCAAAACGATGACGGTAACCAGCACGTACGATCACCGCGTCATCCAGGGCGCCGAGAGCGGTCTCTTCCTCGATACGCTGCATAAGCTGCTGACAGGGTCGGACGGCTTCTACGAGGAGATTTTCGAGAACCTCAAGATTCCCTATCCCCATATCAAGCTCACGCGGGATATCAACCCGCAGTTCGATGGTCCTGGTGGCTCTCACGGACTCGTTGAAAAACAGGCACGGGTGCTGCAGCTGATCAACATGTACCGCGTGCGGGGACACCTGCAGGCCTACCTCAATCCCCTGCAGACGGAAGTTGAATTGCACAGCGAACTCGATCCCGAACAGTATGACGTTTCACTGTGGGATTATGATCGTGAATTTCTCACGCTCGGACTCGCGGGACGCGAACGCATGAAGCTGCGCGACATCCTGGAAATTCTTCGCGAAACCTATTGCCGCACGATCGGCGTGGAGTACATGCACATCCAGGATCCCACGCAGAAACGATGGATTCAGGAACGCATGGAAGGGAAAAGCCGCAGCACATGGATGGACAATGCGCGCAAGCATCGCATCCTCGGTATGCTCAATGTCGCCGAAGCTTTCGAGCGCTTCCTTCACACGAAGTACATCGGACACAAACGCTTCAGCCTGGAAGGTTCCGAAACGCTGATCCCCGTGCTCGATGCCCTGCTCAATGAAGCCGTGAATCACGGGATAGAGGATGTTGTCATGGGTATGGCGCACAGGGGACGACTGAACGTGCTCGCCAATATCCTCGGCAAGAGCTATGAAAAGATCTTCACGGAATTCGAGGGCGATCTCGATCCCGACTCGATGCAGGGTTCGGGTGATGTGAAGTATCACCTCGGCGCCAGTGGGAAATACAACAGTCCCGACGGCAAGCAGCTTAAAGTCACACTCGCCTCCAATCCCTCGCATCTCGAAGCGGTGGATCCGGTGGTGGAAGGCATCACGCGCGCACTGCAGGACATCAAGGATGATGCCGACCGCAATCTCGTCATGCCTGTGCTCGTGCACGGCGACGCGGCGTTTGCCGGTCAGGGTGTCGTGGCCGAGACGCTGAACTTCAGCATGCTGAAAGGCTACCGCACAGGTGGTACGATTCACATTGTCGTGAACAACGGCATCGGCTTTACCACCTCGCCGCAGGATGCGCGCTCGAGCCAGTATGCGACGGACGTTGCAAAAATGGTGCAGGCGCCGATTTTCCATGTCAACGGTGAGGATCCCGAGGCAGCTGTGCGCGTTATCGAACTGGCCTTCGCATTCCGCGCCGCCTTCAAGAAAGATGTTGTGGTGGATCTGATTTCCTATCGCAAGCACGGACACAACGAGGGCGACGATCCCAGTTACACGCAGCCGCTGATGTACTCCAAGATCAAGGAGAAACGTTCGGTGCGGAAGCTCTACACCGAAGCGCTCGTCAATCGCGGCGATATCACCATCAAGGATGCTGAGGATGCACTGGAGTATTTCCACCAGTCCATCGAACGCGCCTTCGACAGCACGAAGGAAGCGGGTCCCCCGGAAGTGGACATGGACCATGTGTTCCGCGAAATCGAAGAAACCGTCGGCAAGCGCGTCGACACGGGCGTCGAACGCGGCGTGCTCGACGAAATCATGCGCGCGCTGACGACCTTCCCCGACAGTTTTACTCCGCATCCCAAGCTCAAGCGTTTGATTGAAGGAAGAATCGGGGTGCTCGATGGCGGGATGGTGGACTGGGCGACGGGCGAAGCCCTGGCCTTCGGTTCGCTGCTGCTGGAAAATATCTCCGTACGTCTTTCGGGTCAGGACAGCAGGCGCGGCACCTTCAGTCATCGCCACTCCGTTCTCGTTGATTACGAAACCGGCAAGGAATACATACCGCTCAACAACATTCGCGAATCGCAGAAGCAATACACACCGTACGATTCCCTGCTCTCGGAATACGCCGTGCTCGGATTCGAATACGGCTACAGCGTCTCACGTCCCGATTCTCTCGTGATCTGGGAAGCGCAGTTCGGGGACTTCGTCAACGGTGCACAGATCATCATTGACCAGTTCATCGCAGCTGCGGAGGACAAGTGGGGTCAGCAGAACGGACTCGTCATGCTGCTGCCGCATGGGTATGAAGGACAGGGTCCCGAACACTCGAGTGCGCGTCTTGAGCGCTTTTTGACGCTGTGCGCGGAGAACAACCTGCGTATTACCGCACCGTCGACGACCGCGCAGTATTTCCACCTGCTCCGCCGCCAGGCGTTGCTGAAGGACCGCAAGCCGCTCGTCGTCCTCACCCCGAAGAGCATGCTGCGTGCACCGGTGGCCAAGAGTCCTGCCGAGGAATTCGAGAACGGACGCTTCAACTTCATTCTCGACGACCCGACAGCACCCGCGGATCCACATCGCATCCTGCTCTGCACGGGCAAGGTCTATTACGATCTCGCGAAATACCGCGATGAGAATGAAATCGAAGACACCGCCATCGTACGTCTCGAGCAGCTCTATCCCTTCCCGCACGAGGATCTCGAGGAGATCTTCAAGAAATACCCGCACGCACGCGACATCCGCTGGGTGCAGGAAGAACCGCGCAACATGGGATCATGGAATTTCGTCTATGCCGAGCTCGGCGACGCTCTGCAGACGCCCTATCACTTCCGCTTCGTGGGACGCGTCAACAGCGGATCCCCCGCAGCCGGCAGCGGCACCCTCCACGACATCGAACAGAAAAAACTCGTGAAGGAAGCATTCAGTTAATATTAAGAGGAACGCAGATTTTCGCTGATGAAACGCAGATTTTCGCAGGTATAAACTGAAAAAAATACGCCTGCGATAATCTGCGACAACTCTGTGATAATCTGCGTTCCTCTTCACTCCAAAAATGTCAGCAAATAAAGGACTCATTATGCACAATTCCACTATTCGCAATATTGCTATTATCGCGCATGTGGATCATGGCAAGACCACGCTGGTGGATCATATGTTCCGGCAGAGCGGGTTGTTTCGCGAAAATCAGGATGTGGAAGATCGCGTGATGGACAGTATGGATCTCGAGCGCGAGCGCGGGATCACCATCTCGGCGAAGAACTGCTCGGTGCACTGGAAAGACGCAAAGATCAATATACTCGATACACCTGGTCACGCCGATTTCGGCGGCGAGGTTGAACGTGCGCTGGTCATGGTCGATGGCGCCATCCTTCTGGTGGACAGCTCCGAGGGTCCCCTGCCCCAGACGCGTTTCGTTCTCAAGAAGGCACTGGAAGCGCGCAAGCGCATTATCGTGGTCGTCAACAAGATCGATCGCAAGGATGCACGTCCCGACGAGGTGCTGCAGGAGGTTTACGATCTCTTCATTGAACTCGACGCATCGGACGAACAAATTGATTTCCCCGTGCTTTATGCAGTGGGAAAAGAAGGACGCGCCTCGCGCAGTCTCGACGATCCGGGCACAAACCTCACACCGCTGTTCGAGACCATCATGGAAGTCATTCCGGGTCCTGACTACGACGCGGATGCCCCGTTCCAGATGCTGGTATCCGATCTCGATTATTCCGATTACGTCGGCCGGCTGGCTATCGGCCGCGTGTTCAACGGCAGCACCCGGCAGAACGACGCACTCGTGTGTATCGGTCCCGACGGACAGGCGCGTCCCCTGCGCATTTCCAAGATTCAGACCTACGACGGCATCGGCATCAGTGAAACCGAGGAAGTGTCCGCTGGCGACATCGCCATACTTGCAGGCATCGAGGACGTACACATTGGCGACACCATCTGTACCGCTGACCGTCCCGTTGCCCTTCCACGCCTGACGGTCGACGAACCGACGATTTCCATGCTCTTCGCCATCAATTCCTCTCCCTTCTCCGGCAAGGAAGGAAAGTTCGTGCAATCGGGAAAACTGCGCGAACGCCTGATAAGGGAAACGCTCTCGAATGTCGCACTGCAGGTGGAGGACGGTGACACGGCGGACTCTTTCATCGTCAAGGGACGCGGGGAGTTCCAGATGGCCATCCTCGTCGAGACCATGCGCCGCGAAGGCTATGAGATGAGTGTGGGGCGTCCCCACGTGATTTACCACGAGGAAAACGGCAAGCTGCTCGAACCCATCGAGCACCTGATCATTAACTGCGAAGAAACTTTCACCGGCATTGTGACCGAAAAGCTGTCGCAGCGCAAAGGACGCATGATGAATCTCGTGAATCACGGGAATGGACGCGTACGCATCGAGTTTTCCATTCCCTCCCGTGGACTCATCGGCTATCGCAGTGAATTCCTCACTGATACGAAAGGCACGGGGATCATGAGCTCGTATCTGGATGGATACGAACCGTACCGCGGCGATTTTCCCACGCGTATGAGCGGCTCGATAGTGGCTGATCGCGCGGGTGATGCCACGGGCTATGCGCTTTACAATCTCGAGCCGCGCGGTACAATTTTCATCGAACCGACCACGCCGGTGTATGAAGGAATGATTGTCGGCGAACACAACCGTGAAGGCGATATCGATGTGAACGCGTGCAAGCCCAAGAAGCTCACCAATATGCGCTCGTCTACGAAAGAGGATGCCATTTCCCTCACTCCCGTCGTTCCCATGACGCTGGAACATGCCATCGAATTCATCCGTGATGACGAAATGGTGGAAGTGACGCCGAAGAACATCCGGCTGCGCAAATCCACACTCTCCTCACTCGACCGGCATCGTCAGCGTGGGGATAAAATTGTGGCCGACAGCTGATCGCAGCAATGCGAAAGTTCCATGGAAGGCAGCGGCGAAAACCGCTGCCTTTCTTGTCTTTTGGCCCGGTTTGGACTAGATTTTTGTGTTTTCAAACCGGCACAATTTCATGCGCAATTTTTCCCTCTTCTTCATAGTTCTTGCGTTCTGCGTGCAACCCGCGCGGGCCCAGGTGGAGATACACCTGTGGGACCAGATGCGTCCCGACGCCCGTCGCGTCCTTGCCGCACGCATCGCGGAATTCGAACAGCTGCATCCCGGCATCCGTGTGCTCGAGCTGTTCAAGGAAACCGAGGAACTGCGCTCTTCCTTCCAGGCTGCAGCGGCGTTTACCGGAGGGGGACCCGAACTGGTATATGGTCCGAGCGACTATGTCGGCGCCTTCGAATCGATGCACATCATTCGTCCCCTCAACGACCTCTTCCCCGAGAGCTTCCTGGCAGGCTTCGATCAGAAAGCCCTCACACGCTACAACGGAAAACTCTACCAGCTTGGCGATGAGATCGGCAATCATCTCGCGCTGGGTTGGAACCGCAAACTCTTCGCTGAGGCGGGGCTTGATCGCGCTCCCCGGACGCTGGACGAACTCATCGAGTACGGACGACGGCTGACCGTGGATACTGATGGAGATGGTGTGATCGATCAGTATGGACTCGTGTGGAATTACACCGAGCCGTTTTTCTTCATGCCGTTCTATACCTCCTTCGGTGGCTGGGTGCTCGATGAAAACGAGCAACCGACACTCGACAATCCCGCCGCCGTAAAGGCATTTGAATTCGTCCGCGATCTTCGCGACCGCTATCGCATCATTCCCCGCGAGAGCGATTATGAGATCGCGGAAAGCATGTTCCTCGAGGGACGCGCGGCGATGATCATCAATGGTCCATGGTCCTGGGGACGCTACGTCGACCAGCTCGGTAACGACTTCGCGCTGGCCCTGCTGCCGGTAAATACGGAGACCGGACTGCGCTGCGCTCCGCTGGTCACCACGAAGGGCTATTTTCTCAACGCCTCACTCGAAGGTGAAAAGCTCGAAGCGGTCCGCACCTTCCTGCGTTTCATGCTATCGAAAGAGACGCAGGTGCAGTTCTCGCACGAACTCAAGACCATACCTTCCCTGCTCGCGGCGCAGGCGGACCCTTCGGTCACGGGTGATCCCTTCATTCGCGTCTCCGTCGAAATGGTGCGCGTGGGCAAAGCCTCACCGCTCATCCCCGAGATGCGCGCGGTATGGGATGCCATGCGTCCCCCGTATCAGAACGTCCTCGGCGGCAACATCACCGCACCTGCAGCCGCGAAGGAAATGCAGCGGCTTGCGCTGCAGAAAATCCGCGAGATGAATGAAGGCGCCGACGAGCATCCTTCCGCCCTGCCGCAATTTCTTTTCAACGTCACGGTCGTACTGCTCGTCCTGCTCGCCCTCTTCCTGCTCATCCGCAACGGCGTGCTTCCCCTGCTGCGCAATCCTGGCAGCACGGCGACCACGGATGCGCGCTTCGGACTGCTGATGATACTGCCCGCCGCCGTACTGATGTTCGGTGTCGTGGTGTATCCGTTCTTCTACAACCTCGTTATTTCCCTCTCCAACATGAGCATGCGTACGGTCAATGACTGGAGCATTGTTGGCTTCGAGCAATACGGACGCGTGTTCGGCATCGATCGCTTTGTTGCAACACTCAACGGCGAGGGTGGCAGCACTTCCGCCGCTGCCGGCGCGATGTTCGATGCGGAGTTTTACGGCGTGTTCATCAAGACGCTAATCTGGACTTTCGTCAACGTCTTCTTTCACGTCGTGATCGGCGTATTCCTCGCCGTGCTTCTCAACCGCCGGCTCCCGGGAAAATCCCTGTTCCGCATATTGCTCATCCTCCCCTGGGCCGTACCGCAGTACATCACCGCACTCACCTGGCGCGGCATGTTCAACACCGACAGTGGTGCCATCAATGCACTGCTCGGAGCGGTATTCGGAACGGCGCCGCTGCCCTGGCTGACGGATGAGACGCTGGCCTTCGCTGCGGCTATCATCACGAATATCTGGCTGGGCTTCCCCTTCATGATGGTGATCGCGCTTGGAGCAATGCAGTCCATTCCCCGCGAGCTGTACGAAGCTGCCGAAATTGACGGTGCCTCGCCGTGGAAGCAGTTCTGGAATGTCACGGTGCCCCTGCTCAAACCCGTGATGATTCCGGCAATTACGCTGGGCATCGTGTGGACATTCAACAACATCAACATTGTGTGGCTGGTGACGAATGGCGGACAACCGGCGGACTCCACGCACATCCTTGTCAGCTACGTGTACCGCGCGGCGTTCAATCTCTATCGCTACGGATACGCTGCCGCATTCAGTTTCGTGATATTCCTGCTGCTTGCGGGATGGAGCCTGCTGTTCATGCGTCGCACTTCGGCAACGGAAACGGTGTATTGATATGCAGAAAAAAGATTCTCCCCTCTTCCTGGCCTTTGTCTACATCGTGGTGATTTTCTTCGTCGCCATCGCTGTCTTCCCCATTCTTCAGGTGCTGAGTATCAGCCTGCGTCCTGAATCCACCTTGTTGAGCAGCAGCCTGGCCATCATACCCGACAACGCGACATTGGATAATTACATCGAACTGCTGACGGAACGGCCGTTCCTGACCTGGGTGTGGAACAGCTTTTTCGTCACCGTGGTGGTTGTGCTCACCGGTGTCACACTTGCGTCGACGGCGGGATATGCGTTCTCGCGATTTCGCTTTCCGGGCCGACGGGCGGGAATGCTGAGCCTGCTTATCACGCAGATGTTTCCCGCGACCATGCTGCTGCTGCCGCTGTATATCATGATGGCGAAGCTGCAGCTGATCAACAGTTTTGTGGGACTCATCATCATTTACTCTTCCACCGCACTCCCATTTTGCGTCTGGCAGATGAAAGGGTATTACGACACCATACCCTTCAGCCTGGAAGAAGCAGCGCGTATTGACGGACTCGGACGCTTTGGTTCGTTCTACCGCGTGGTACTGCCGCTGGCGGCGCCGGCGCTGGTGATTACGGCGCTCTTTTCCTTCATGGCTGCGTGGACCGAATACGTCGTCGCGGCACAGGTACTGTATTACGAAGACATGTTCACACTGCCGATCGGACTCAAGATGTTTCAGTCCAACATGAGCACGGAATGGGGACTGTACTCCGCCGGCGCATTGCTCGTCAGCATTCCCGCCGTGCTGCTGTTTCTGTTTCTCAGCCGATGGCTGGTGAGCGGACTCACACTCGGCAGCGTCAAGGGTTAATCACTTCGCGAGGAGCGCATGCTCGACATTCAGAAACGGCTCAGCAATTCCTTCTACGCCCTGCTCAGTCTCCCTGCGACGGCAATGGGCTTCGCGCTTTCGATACAGATTGCAGCGCTGAGCTGGATACTGAGTACGCAATACGGACTCGACATTCATGAGATCGGTATTGTCTGGGCAGCGGGTCCCCTCGCCGGCATCTTCGGTCAGGTAATTATCGGACTCATCAGCGACAGGGTCTGGTTCTGGGGCGGTCGCCGGAGGCCGTTCATCCTCATTGGCGGTGTTCTTGCTGCGCTCATGCTCATCGCACTGCCGAACATCCATCACATCAGTTCGGCACTCGGTTTCGACGGCATACTCGGCGTGGCCATCACCGTCGCGCTCACGCTTGATCTCGCCATCAACATCAGTTTCAATCCCACCCGCTCGATCATTGCCGACGTCACTCCCGACGGCAATCCCCGCACCCGCGGATACACCTGGATGCAGACCATCTCCGGATTCTTTGGCGTCGCCGCATACGCCGTCGGTGCAACACTCGGTAACTACGTGCTGATATACGCCGGAGCTGTTGTCGTGCTGCTGTTCTCCATCCTTCCCCCACTGTTTATTGAGGAAGAAGAAACGCAGGAAGTCGAAGACGAGTCGAGTGATGAAACTGCAGCGACTGGTCCGCAGTCCACCAACTGGGGACAGCTGCTGCGTATCTACTTTGCACACGCGTTTTCCTGGCTGGGCATACAGACCATGTTTGTGTACATCATCGCCTACATCCAGCAGAAACTCGCGCCGGGGACGGATTTCGAAACAGGCCAGATCATCAGCATCTCCTTCCTCATCCTCAACACCGTAGGCTTCGTGCTTCCCGTTCTCGTACTCGAGCCCCTCGCAGAACGCATGGGACGCGTCCGCGTGCACATGATTGCCGTCGCCATTATGGCAGTCGGCTACCTGGGCATTGTGCTCATCGGCAAGACCGTACTCGCCCTCTACGTACTTATGGCCGTTGCCGGTGTGGGCTGGGCTGCCGTTGTCAGCCTGCCCTTCGCCATCATGTCCGAGAACGTCCGCCGCGAGCGCATGGGCTTCTTCATGGGCATTTTCAACCTCTCCGTCGTCCTCCCTCAGCTCGTCGTTTCCCTCGGCCTCGGCATCGTCATCAAAAACGCCGCAGACAAGAACATCATCTTCATCATCGCCGCCATCTCGCTCGCCATCTCCGCAGTACTGTGGCTATTCGTCGCCGATAAGCGGCCTGCCGCGCATGATGCAGAGCCCGCCAGCGATGGAAAGATGGAATGATTGAAAGATGGAAATATCGCCGCGCACGGTCATATTTCCATCTTTCCATTTTTCAATCTTTCCATGCTGAATCTGCAATCAGGGATTGCTTCCGCAATGGCAACACGCCCCCGGGAACACGGCAGGGGAAGCAATCCCTGCTCCAGCAAGATTTGCTATCTGCAATCTGCAATCTGCAATTTGCAATCTGAAATCTGCAATCAGGGATTGCTTCCGCAATGGCAACACGCCCCCGGGAACACGGCAGGGGAAGCAATCCCTGCTCCAGCAAGATTTGCTATCTGCAATCTGCAATCTGCAATTTGCAATCTGAAATCTGCAATTTGCAATCTGCAATCTGTCTTGCTATCGGGGCTCGGGATCGTGGACGAAGATGACGAGGAGGGCGGCGAGCATCATGGAGAGTCCACCCGTGAGGAGAGCGTAAATGGCTTCACCGGCGAAGAGGTGCTTGACCATGAAGCCGAGGATGGAGGCGGCGACGATCTGGGGAAGAACGATGAAGAAATTGAAGATGCCCATGTACACGCCCATTTTTTCCGGCGGCAGTGAACCGGCGAGTATGGCGTATGGCATTGATAGAATGGAAGCCCACGCGAGTCCGATAGCGAGTTCGGAGACGAGGAGCAGCATGGGATCGGTGACGATGTAGAAGGAGGCGAGTCCCACTCCCCCGACCAGCAGACACACGGCATGAATCGTCTTCCGGCTCATGTGTTTTCCCAGCCAGATGATAACGAATGCCATGATCGCGGCGAAGCCGTTGTAGACGGCCATGAGTACACCTACCCAGTCGGCCCCTTCATTATAGAGCAGCGAGGTGGTGTCGCTCGTGCCGTACACATGCTGTGTCACTGCGGCGGTGGTGTAAATCCACATGGCGAAAAGTGCGAACCAGCTGAAGAACTGTACGACGGCGAGCTGCAGCATGGTACGTGGCATGCCGGTGATGGACAGCGCGATCTCGCGCACGGCTGTCCACACTCCCCTGCTTTCACCGCGCTGCCTTTCAAATGCTTCGATGTCCGCAGGCGGATACTCCTTTGTTCTGAATACCGTCCATCCCACGGCGAGGATAAATGCCGCCGCCCCGGTATAAAAAGCGAAGCGCACGGAATCGGGGATTTCCCCCGCACCGGCGGTATTGCTGATGCCCAGCCAGTTGGTGAACACCCACGGCAGGGCCGACGCGATGATGGCGCCGGTGCCGATAAAGAAGCTTTGCACGGCAAATCCCGTGGTACGCTGCTCGGAGGGAAGCAGATCAGCCACCAGCGCACGGAAGGGCTCCATTGAAATATTGATGGAAGCGTCCATCACCCACAGCATACCAGCCGCCACCCAGAGTAACGGCGCATTGGGCATGAAGATTAGCGCGATGGAAGCCAGGATGGCCCCGGTGAGAAAGTACGGTCTTCTCCGTCCGAGTTTCCCCCAGGTCCGATCACTCATGTATCCGATGATGGGCTGTACGAGGAGTCCCGTCGCCGGTGCGGCAATCCACAATATCGGAATGTCGTCGACGCTTGCGCCGAGCGTTTCGAAGATGCGACTGACGTTTGCATTCTGCAGAGCAAAACCGAACTGAATGCCCAGAAAACCGAAACTCATATTCCAGATCTGCCAGAACGAAAGCCGGGGTTTTTCCTGTACGTGCATCGGTAACTGTTTCAAATGGGAAGAACGGGCAGTAAATTACCCTATTTCCACCGGAAAAGCACATCCGCCATGAATGATCGCATGCTCTTCTTCCTCCTCTATCTCGCGACTCCGGTCACGCTGCTGTTCGGATTGCTGGTCATGTACCTGCTGATCGGGGATCATGAATGGTTCGGCTACATGGCAGGCGGCTATACCGTCCTTCTGGCCGTGCTGTACGTGGTGAAGATCTCCATCTTCAAGAAAATGATGCGTGGGAAATCAGCTACCCGGCCGGAGAACGAAAATGGCTGAGGTGCGATTACGCGCGGTACAGAAAGTCTACGGGAAAAATCCCCCGACCATTCCGGATCTCGATCTGGACATACCTGACGGGGAATTCATGGTGCTGGTGGGTCCTTCTGGCTGCGGAAAGTCCACCACGCTGCGCATGGTCGCCGGACTCGAGGACGCAACCGACGGGGACATCTACATCGGTGACCGGCGTGTGAACGACGTTGCACCGAAGGATCGCGATATCGCCATGGTCTTCCAGAATTACGCGCTGTATCCGCATATGAATGTGCGGGAGAATATGGCGTTCGGACTCAAACTACGGAAGTTTGCACGCAGCGAAATCAATGCACGTGTGGAGGAAGCCGCGGAACTTCTGGAAATAACCTCCCTGCTTGAGCGCAAACCGAAGGAGTTGTCTGGGGGACAGCGGCAGCGTGTGGCACTGGGACGCGCCATTGTGCGCAAGCCTACCGTCTTCCTGTTTGATGAACCTCTGTCAAACCTCGATGCCAAACTGCGTGTCCAAATGCGGACCGAGATCAAGAAGCTGCATCAGCGGCTCAAGACGACGATGATTTACGTGACGCACGACCAGGTGGAAGCCATGACCATGGGCGACCGCATCACCGTCATGAAGGAAGGCGTCATTCACCAGATCGACACTCCCGTGACGTTGTATCGTAAACCTGCCGATACTTTCGTGGCCGGTTTTATCGGGAGTCCAGGCATGAACTTCATTACCATGTCCGTTTCCAAAACCACTCCACTGCTGCTTGAAGAAGGCAGTTTCAGTTTCCCCTTCCCGATGGAGGAAGACACACGTGGTGATCGCATCGCCGAGGCGCGTGAAGCGCTGGAGAGCTGCCGTGGAAAGCAAATCGTACTCGGTATTCGTCCTGAACACATGCACACGTCGCCGGAGGAGTGTGCGTTTCCCGTCAAGCTTACTCTGCAGCATGAAGTATCCGAAATGCTCGGCAGCGAAATGTATCTCTACCTGCAAAGTGCGCAGCACCGCGTCGTCGTCCGCTCGACACAACTGCAGCAACATGAACTCGGCGCAGACGTGTCGGTGTACCTCGATCTCGCTCAGGCCCATTATTTTGACAGCGCAAACGGACTCCGACTTGCCTGACCGAATCTTACACCAAAATTACAACTTCATTAAAACGCGATACATGGCTTGTCCTGTCCACCATGGGCAAGTAGATTGGTCAGCAAGGAATACCGCAGTCTCCGTATTCGCCTGATCCCGACTGTATCACATCTCCCCATCCCGACATGAAACGACTTCTCCTCGTCAGTCTCCTTTCCCTCCTTGTTCTTTCCCCCATGTTCGCTGCACCGGTTGATCGCGAAACTGCGGAAACCGCTGCGGTGCACTTCATGCTGCGCCACAACGACGGCACCGCGGTCGACTACCGCGTAGACGATGTGCACTTATACATGCATGAAGGATTCACAGCCTGTTACATCGTTAATCTCCAGCCTGCGGGCGTGGTAATCGTCAGCGGTGACGATCTCGCCGTTCCTGTCCTCATGTACAGCGGCAATGGCCACTATGACGGCAGCGCTCTGCCTCCCGCCCTGGAAAACATGCTCATCACCGTAGCGAAGGATTTGCGTGCGGCTATCGAAGCACAGCTCGAGCAACCTGCAAAGACCGCCGAGCTGTGGGAAGATCTGCTCGAGGACGATACGCAGCGCTCGGCGTATTTCGGAGGCGGCAACAGCATCATGTCCGTTTCCCCGATGCTGTCAACGACATGGAATCAGACCTTTCCTTACAATAAGGATTGTCCCACCACCGCCACGGGCGGCAGCGGGGGACATGTGTACACGGGCTGCGTCGCAACAGCGATGGCGCAGGTCATGAAATTCTGGAATTTCCCGACAACAGGTGTGGGATCACACAGCTACACGCATGCGACGTATGGACTGCAGTCCGCCAACTTCGGCAACACCACCTATGCCTGGTCTTCGATGCCGAACAGCGTCAGCGGATCGAGCAGCACCACCGCGAAGAATGCAATCGGTACGCTGATGTATCATTGCGGCGTGAGCGTGGAAATGGACTACGGTCCTTCTGGCTCCGCTTCCTCGATATTCTATTCCTACCAGGTCATGCCGGTGTTCTTCCGCTACAAGAGCAGCATCTCGTATCGCAGCCGCAGCAACTATTCGAATTCCAGCTGGCTTGGCATGCTCACGGCAGAGCTCAATGGCGGACGTCCCGTGCTCTACCGCGGATCGCAGCTCAACGGATCGGGCGGACACGCATTTGTGGTCGACGGCTTTACCGGCAGTGATTATTTCCACATGAATTTCGGCTGGGGCGGATATCTCGACGGATATTTCTATCTCGACAACATCACGCCCGGTTCCAATTCCTTCAACTATCACCAGGCCATGGTGATCGGCATCGAACCCGACGCGAGTCCCCCTCCTTCGCCCGTTTCCCCCACAAACCTGAGCAGCAATCTCTGCACTTCTCCCACATTCACATGGTCGGCCGCAAGCGGCGCCAACAGCTATCGCCTGCAGGTTGCGACGGATCAGAACTTCAACAGTACCGTCTATGACAACGCCTCGCTCACGGGTACGAGCGCACAGGTTTCGGGACTCTCTCCAGCCACGACGTATTACTGGCGTATGAACGCCACGGGATCGTCAGGTACCTCAGTGTGGACCAGCACATGGAATTTCACAACGGTCAATGCGTCGATCAGCGCTTCGGGCCCCACCAGCTTCTGTGATGGTGGCAGTGTGCAGCTGAGCACCACGACGGTGAGCGGAGCGGCGTATATGTGGACGCTGGACGGCGTTCCCGTGCAGGGCGCGAATCTGCCGGTGCTCACGGCGATGCAGGATGGCGACTACCGTGTGCAGATTTCCATCGGCGGTTGCAACACGCTTTCCGCTCCGCAGACGGTGAACGTCTATCCCATGCCCACCGCGGAAATCCTGCCCCTGCAGAATACCGCCATCTGCGCAGGCGGCAGCATGCTGCTGTTCGCCCAGCAGGGCACGGGCTACAGCTATCAGTGGAGCAAGGATGGACAGGATATCCCCGGCGCGACGACATCTTCATTCGCGGCTACCGAATCCGGTACCTACGCCGTCACGACGAGCGCGAACGGCTGCAGCAGCAGTTCGACCTCCATCGCCATCACCGTGTATCCTATCGATCCGGTGGACCTGGTATGGACGGGAGCGGTGGATGACGACTGGCAGACCTCAGGAAACTGGGACAATCCCTGTGCCATTCCAACCGCCGGCGACAATGTCACCATCCCCGCCAGCTGCACGCCGCCGGCTTCAATTCCCGCAAGCACGCTGCAGAACCTAACGATTGAAAACGCAGCAGGCGTCGATCTCAGCGGAAACCTGCTCATTGCGGGTACACTGACGCTGACGGACGGCAGCATCACTCTCGGTGACAATGACCTCACCATCGGCGTGAGCGGTGAAATCGTCGGTGGCTCGGCAGGAAGCAATATCATTACCGATGGAACCGGCGTGCTGCGCCAGCTGGATATCGGCAGTACAGGACGCTTCCGCCAGATACTCTATCCCGTCGCAAATGCCGCGGGAGACTACATCCCCTGTTATATCCTGAATACCGCGTCGCTCAACGACTTCGCCGTACGCGTGACGGATGAAGTGCTCGACGGTGGCGTTCTGGGTAGTCCCCTGACGCAGGGTGTGGTGCAGTCGACCTGGCTCATCACCGGCGGCAGCGGTTCGACGAACTGCAACCTTTCCTTCGCCTGGCCATCCACCGCCGAAGCCAGCGGCTTCGACCGCAGCAGCTGTTTCATTTCCACCAACGACAACGGACAAAACTGGAACGCCCTGCATACACCGACTACGGCGCAAGGTGGTGATCCCTACACTATGGGAATCAACGGTGTACAGTCACTCTCCGCGCTCGGTACACCTTTCGCCATTGGCAGCACGCCCGTGCTGTATCCGGTCGAGTTGCTCTCCTTCAATGCGGATGTGCATGACGGGACGGTGCTGCTGCACTGGGCAACGGCGTCTGAAACGAACAATCATGGCTTCATGATCGAGCGCTCCAAGGGCAATGAATGGCAGACGCTCGGCTTCGTGCCCAGTCGTTCGCTGGATGGTGAAGGACGAAAGTACTCGTGGACGGACACACAGGCCGGAAGCGGCATGCTGCGCTATCGTCTCCGTCAGATAGACCTCGATGGCAGCGCGAACTACTCTCCCGTGATTACGGTGCAGTCCGCCCGTACACTGCCGACAACACTTTCCCCCGTCGCACCTCAGCCCGCGCGCAGCGGTGATGTACTTCGTATTCAGCTGCAGAGCGGCAGCGATGCACATTACCGTCTTGTGCTCTTCGATCTGCTCGGTCGTCCCGTCGCCACTGTGCTCGACGACAATCTCAACGCAGGTGCCGTGCGACAGCTGAGTATCAACACCACGGCAATGCATCCCGGAACATACTTCCTGCAGCTGCAGGGTGGCGGCACAACGCTGCTGCGCCGCATCAGCCTGACACGCTGACGCAACGCGCTTCGCGCTTCCCGCGCAAGCGCGATGGAAGAATCGAACGATGGAATAATGGAAACATGCTGTTCCGGCGGCATGTTTCCATTTTTCTATGTTTCAATCTTTCCATATTCTGCGCACATGAAATTCCTTCGCCATTTCCTCGCATTCGCCGTTCTCCTTACCACTGCCGGAGCACTGACCGCACAGACTTCAGCGCAGCGCAGTGTGGTGGATATACCACAGTACCGCATCGCGCCAGGGAAGGATGCCCGGCTGTTCGCCTATACAAACCGTATGAGTGCGTTTTACTGCGGCGTGCTGAATGGTCCGCCCAGCAGCGGGTTTCATGGCATCACGCAGGCGAAACGGAAAATCTTCGAGAACTACTGGATCAGGCTCGGAGACAGTCTCCTCGATCCCTCGACAGCAGATATAGAAATCACTCCCGCAGGTTTTGTGCGGAGATATCCGCTGCACAATACCGAGGAGCATGTATCCTTCGCTGATTCCCTCACCCTGCTGGCCGTGGCGGTGAAAACCGATTATCGCGGAGATGTGACGGTGTACCCTGGTTGGTCAGCGGATTGGAATCAGGCCGTTGAAGCCGTCAGCGCCGGTATGTATGGCCTGCGCGACAGTGTGCTTGCCACTGCGGCATTTGTGCAGGGCATGCAGGGCAGCTGGGAGGTGGTCCGTTCGCGCGAGGTTGCCGCACTGCGCAATCCCGCCCCCATGTACTTGAATGCATGTTATATGGGACGCTGCACAGGCGTGTGGCATTTCACGGTCGAGTTCGCTCCAGCCGCGACCATGCTCAAGCCACGCACACCGCCTGAACTGTTCAATATCATGAAGCGCAAGGAAGTCGCCATTTCCGATTACCTCGCCTCGCTGGGATTCACCTGCAGCGATTCAGCAACGATGGAAGCCTTTGCGTGGATCGCCGCTTCCATGCGGGCGCTGGTCATGCAGCAGCATGGACGGGGGATTTATGCCGGACTCCCCTGGTTCGACGATTACTGGGGACGCGATACCTTCATTGCGCTTCCGGGCGCGCTGCTGGTGACGGGACGATTCGAGGAAGCCCGCGAGGTGCTCGCTTCTTTCTACGAGCGCATGGACAGCGACAGCAGCAGTGCCACCTATGGCCGCATCCCCAACCGCGTGCAGCCGGGCGATGTGATTTACAATACCGTCGACGGGACGCCACGACTCGTCATACAGACGATGGAGTATGTACGTGTCAGCAACGACACCGCTTTCCTTCGCCGGGTCTACCCTGATATCCGTCGCACCGTGAAAGGCGCTCTGCGGCATACCGACAGCCACGGCTTCCTTACGCATGCCGATGCGGAAACATGGATGGATGCCGTGGGTCCCGAAGGACCCTGGTCTCCCCGCGGGAATCGTGCGATCGATATCCAGGCGCTCTGGCATGGACAGCTGCTTGCCGCAGCCGAGGCTGCCGATGTTCTCGGACTGCCGGGAGATGCTGCAATGTACCGTGAGCGCGCCGATGCGCTGAAGGTAGCATTCCAGGAATATTTCTTCGACCAGTCGCGGCACAAACTGCTGTCACCCGAGGATCAGCGCCAGCCCATGTTTTTCGGAGGAAATATTCATGATCATCTGAACGTTTCAGGTGAAGCGGACAACAGTCTGCGTCCGAATGTCCTGTTTACCCTGACCGAAGGCGCGTTGCTCGATGGAATGGATGATAGCAGGAAGCAGCAAATATTTGGCGAACTGCTTTCCCGCCTCACGTATCCCTGGGGTGTCGCCTCACTGGATCAGCACGATGAAAACTTCCATCCCTACCATGAAGCGGCGCGGTTCTATCCAAAGGATGCCGCCTATCATAACGGCACGGTGTGGACCTGGCTGAGCGGTGCTGCCATCGATGTGCTCACCCGCTACGGGGCCGCGGACTCCGCCTGGGTGCTGACACGTTCACTGCAACACTACGCCATGGAGAGTGGCGCTATCGGCACCATCCCGGAGAACACGGATGCGCTTCCACGTGCTGGGAATGCGTGGCCCCGCTGGTCGGGAACATTTTCCCAGGCGTGGAGCGACGCAGAGTATCTGCGCAGTATGTATCGTGATTATCTCGGACTCCGACCCCGTTATTCTTCCACTGGCTGTGAACTGATACTTGATCCTCACCTGCCTTCGGCGCTGACTGATATTGGAGCCACAACCAGGTTCGGGGACAACCGGGTTCGCGTTCGCTACGTACGAGAGCCCGATGCTTCCATTACCGCAACACTCAGTCACATCGACGGAAATGATATTATCAGCCTCCACGTCGACAATCCGTCCCCTGCCCTCCTCAAACCAGGCGAATCCCTGTCACTGCAGTTCCATGAAAACGCAGGAGCGAGCGGCGAGATCTTCAGGTCAGAATTTCATTTCGCCAGTCCCCGCGATACCGAGGGCATTGCCACACTGCAGCCGCCGCCCTGGCCCCGCATTCCCCCGGCCGTCGCGACCGCACGCGGCGACAAGGTACAGCTTCTGTGTAAAACCGTAGATCCTCCCGGTGACGACACCGGCATGAACCAGCAGTATCGCTATCCCCTCAGCAGCGTCTTTCGCCCTGGAAGTTTCGATTTGCGGGATTTTTCTGTCACCGCTGATGCAGACAATGTCTACTTCACCATCCGCATGCAGGCGCTTTCACAGCCTGGCTGGCACCCGGAATACGGTTTCCAGCTGACCATGCTTGCCATCGCGATCGATCAATCACATGACAGCAGCGTGCAATCGATGCAGATTGGTCATAATTCAGGCTACTTCTTGAAAAATGGCGGATACGACAGGCTCATACTCGTGGGCGGAGGCGTTCGCATGCTGGATGCGAAGGGAAAAATCATCACCGAGTTCGTGCCGGAAACCACGGCGGATGCCTTCGGTGATGCTGCGACGGGCGTCATCCATTTCGCCATTCCACGGGTTTACCTGGGAGGTGCCTTCGATCACTGGCGATATACGGTGGTCGCTGGAGCGCAGGATGATCATGGCGGTGCAGGCATCGGAGAATTTCGTGACGTCGGCCCCGACGCGACGGAATGGTCCGGTGGTGGCGCCACGCAGGAGGGTGTCAACTGGTACGACGACCTGCATTGCCCCTGATCCGGCATACCCGCATCGACACAGCATACCCGCATCGACACAACATACCCGCATCGACACAGCATACCCGCATCGACACAGCGGGGCCTCATTCTGCAATTGACTCTGCCCGTACGGATGCTATATTTCATATATACATTCATCATCACGGAAGGAGGTCATATGCCACAGATCACGCGCATTGTCGTCCCCATCGACTTTTCCGAGTACTCCAAACGTGCGTTTCGTTACGCCGTGGATTTCGCGCAGACCTTCCACGCTGAACTCGTGCTGGTCTATGTTGTCGAACCGGTGATTTATCCGGCGGACTTCAGTTTCGGACAGGTCGCTTTGCCTTCTGTCGAGCGCGAGCTGCATGAGAAGGGAAAGGAGCAATTGGAAGCCCTGCAGAAAAGGGAAATACCGGAAGGGATCGCTTCGCGAAGCGTCATCCGATCCGGTAAACCTTTTGTGGAGATCATTCAGCTGGCGAAAGAAGAAAATGCTGAGTTGATCATCATTGCGACGCACGGACACTCGGGAATCGAACATGCATTGTTCGGAAGCACCGCGGAGAAAGTCGTGCGCAAGGCTCCCTGTCCCGTTCTTTCCATCCGCAGTCCCGAGCGCGAATTCGTGATGCCCTGAGCTGCATGCCGCACAGCGTCAGGCTTCCATCTCGCTTTCACGTTTGGATACGATGAAATAGTAGACGAGGAAGGCGAGTCCGCCAGCCATGAAAATGATGCCGGTTATCAGCTCCCCTTCATGATGCTCGGCCCAGGCGAATTGCTGCAGCGGTATCACCACGAGCAGCGCGATGCCAATGAACAGCGCCATCAGTCCGTACTTCAACGTAGAATAACGGTTCGGTCGAGCCGTGACATGACGAAACAGATGGCGAAGATTTTCATTCACCTGTTCGCGCTCGACAATGGCCATGCGCAGTTTATGCCGTGTGTCGAAAAATTTCCACAGGATGGCAGCGACCGCGGCAAAAAAGGAAAGTGGAATAAGAACTTCTGCAAACATGACAACTCCGGAAAAGGTGTGTTTCGCGTCTTTACCGGTTTTGACCCGCTCTCCCGCATCAGGGTTTCAGGTTTTTTTCTGAAACCCGCAGCTCCACTTCCCTGTCCAAAGGCATGTACGCAGTCAGGAGCGCATGAAGAAATCGGACAACGACATTATCGATGGCATTCTGCGCGGTGAAGAGCATGGACATGCCATTCTTCTTCAGCGCTATCGCACACGCGTGTATTCCCTCGCCCTGCGCATTCTGCGCGCACCCGAGGAAGCAGAGGAAGCGGCGCAGGATGCATTTATCCGTGCATTTCGCTCACTCGACAGGTTTGAGCGACGCTCACGTTTCTCCACCTGGCTGTATCGTATCGCTTACAACACGGCTCTCAATCGCGCCGCAAAGCTGAAGAGACAGCCAAAGACCACAGAGACCGAAAACGACAGCTTTATCGATGCGACGTTGTCCGTAGATGCACGTATTGAACAGAAAGAATTGAAAAGCCTGGTTGAACAGGCAATAGAAAGATTGCGCCCGGAGTATGCCGCGATTCTCACCCTGTTCTATCTTGAGGAGCAGAGTTATGACGAGATTGCCGACATCACCGGTCTGCCTGAAGGCACAGTGAAAAATCGTCTGCACCGAGCGCGCGCCGAGCTCCGAAAGCACGTGCTCCGCAAGTATTCGTATATTGAAACAACGCCATAAAGATCATGCAGCATCCAGCACCTGACATATTGCAGCAGTTCGCTGATGGAATGCTCGACAGCGAGCATCGAAGCAACGTTGAAGCCCATCTTCACGATTGTGCCGAGTGCCGCAGTGTTGTCGAACTCGAGCGTGGGATCTCCGGCGTGCTGCAAGACCTTCCACTGCATGAACCATCCACGTATTTCGATGCCTCCGTTCTCAACGCAGTGCACGCGCCTGCTTCGCACCGCGGCCCCGATCGCATCCGCATCTTCCGCTACACTGCCGCTGCCGCGTTGATACTCGTCACCCTTGTCGTTGTCATCGTCGCCGGTGCGAGCGGTGAGGAACAGTCGCGCAGCATGCTCACCCCTGTCTTCGAACGCGTCACCCCGCTATTTGAACAGGTCACGGATTTTATTGCACCCGCTACAGAACTTCTCAACAACAAGAGTACGCGGGTAGCACCGGATCTGGACGCACAGTCGGAGAGCGTCGTCCGTGTCTTTTTCATTGCCGTACTCGCTCTGCTGATCTTCGGTGGGCTTGAACGGGTCCTCCTTCCCCGTTTCAGACACGGTCACAGGCACTGAACCCCGTCTGATTTCCGTTTCCATTCGACAGAATCCCCTTTACGGACCATCATCGCAAGGCATCGGCTTCTTGGGAAACTCTTCCGCCTTCGCTATGTTGCATGTCCGTCAATCAGCAACGCAGTAACGAGGTCATGGCCAAGGAAATCCGTCAACTTGCAGCGATCATGTTTGCCGATATGGTCGGATACACCGCCATGATGCAGAGCGATGAGCAGCGCGCGAAGAAACTGCGTGACCGCTATCGCGCGACACTGGATGAACACATCCTGGAGTTTCACGGAATCATCCTGCAGCATTACGGGGACGGCACCCTTGTCATGTTCGGCAGCGCAGTTGATGCCGTGCGATCGGCGCAGCGCATCCAGTCCAGGCTCAGGAAAGAACCCGAAGTGCCGTTGCGCGTGGGGATTCATGTGGGTGATATCGCCTATGATGAGGACGGGATTTACGGAGACAGCGTCAATATCGCGTCCCGCATCGAGTCACTATCCATCCCCGGAGCCGTGCTGTTCAGCGACAGGGTGCAGGATGAACTGCATAACCATCCCGAATTCACGCTGCGCAGCATGGGACAGTACCACCTGAAAAACGTCACGCGTCCGGTCGAAATCTTTGCGTTGGCAACTGAAGGACTCGCGGTCCCGCGACCCGAGGAACTCAGTTCCCCGAAGGCTGTTTCGCTGCGCAGCGTCGCCGTTCTTCCTTTCGTCAATATGAGCACAGACCCGGAGAACGAGTATTTCAGTGACGGCATCACCGAAGAGATTATCAACGCGCTGGTCAAGGTCGACGGACTGCGCGTCACTTCCCGTACCTCTTCGTTTGCGTTCAAAGGACGCAACGAAGACATCCGCAGCATCGGCGAGCAGCTCGGGGTGAATTCGATTCTGGAAGGCAGCGTACGCAAGGCAGGCAACCGCGTTCGCGTCACCGCGCAGCTGATCAACAGCAGCGATGGGTATCATGTGTTTTCCGAGGTGTATGACAGGCGGCTCGAGGACATCTTTGAAGTACAGGACGAGCTGTCGCGTCGCATAGCCAACCTCCTCCGCGAACGCTTCCTCGGCGAGGACAAACCCCTGGTGCGGAAGCACACAGACAACATGGAGGCGTACAATACTTACCTCCGAGGCGTACATAGCTGGAATCAGTGGTCGCATGCCGCCGTACGAGAAGCCATACGCCTCTTTGAGCACGCCATTGAACTGGAGCCAGAATTCTCGCTGGCATACAGCGGACTCGCGTCGTGCAATATTTTTCTCGGAACGATCGGACAGATGGAACCGTCTACTGCGTATCAGCGAGCTCGCGTGGCCGCCCACAGGGCAATCGAACTCGACGACGAGCTCGCCGAATCGCATCTCGCCATCGCAGAGGTTCGGATGTTCAATGACTGGGACTGGAAAGGTGCGCGCGAGGCATTCGACCGCGCGCTGGAAATCAGTCCCGGCAGCGCACATGTGCATCACAGCAATTCCCTCTACCACATCGCCATGCGCAATGCAGAGACGACGCTGCAGGAACTTAAACTCGCCGCATCACTTGATCCGCTCTCCCCTTCCATCAAGCAGGCACTGGGTTTCGCCTATCTCATCAATCACGAGCCCGACCTCGCGGAACAGCATTTCCGCATCCTGCTCGAACTGCATCCCGAGTACCGCGGCGCCTGGGAGAGCCTTGGATGGACCGCACTCACACGGGGCGACACGGAACAGGCGATCACCTTTTTCCGAAAATTCCAATCCCTTACCAGTGATCGCACGCATGGACGCTCAGGACTCGGCTACGCGCTCGCGGTGGCCGGGCACCGTGAGGAAGCTGAAGAATGCCTCGCACTGATGTATGAACGGGAAAAGAAAGAGCCACAGGTATCGCTGGAGATGGACTTCATGATACTGCATGCCGGACTCGGCGATTTCGACGCAGCATTTGCGTGTATGGAACGGGCGTACGAAAAACGTCTCGGCAGCCTGCTCTTCATCCTGGCCAATCCAGGCTGGGGTGCCATTCATGCAGATCCACGCATTGACGGATTGCTCGATCGCATGGGACTCCCGCCGATGTCCCTCGAGGAAAAACAGCGACGCCTCAACAGCCGCGCTGCACCACAGCGGAAGTGATACTCCCAATTCAATAATACACAATTGTCACCGTCACACTGCTTTCCCTGCCGGCATCGTCCATGCATGTAATGCGATGCTTTTTTCTCACGGGCTGGAAAAACACCCTTCCCCCGGCCTCTACTTCAGACAAAAGATCTCCATCCACATACCAGTATTGCCTGCGCACGCCCGGAGGCGAAACTGCCTGCAGCAGCAGCTGCTGTTCCGCTCCCCGCTCGATATAATACGTGTAGTCCGTTGTCGGACTCAGAATCTCGGGGCCTTCTCCACCGTGGCGCGCCGTACAACCGGGGAAGTGCGGCGGGGGACGATCAATGCCGATGTTGTTCTGATCGAACCACAACGCGAGTCCAGGATCGTACGCGGGATACCAGACCTCCTCTGCTCCGCTGTCGGGCAGACAGTCCATGCAGTAATGCACGGTCCGTTCCATGTCGACATGATACGGCTGCATCAACGCACAGCGCTGCTGCGTCGAACATGCGGATATGGCCCAGTCATCTACCAATTCCCCACAATGCGGGGATGGGAGTAAACCCGTTCTGGCGCAGACCTTACGGCGCTGCAATCCATCGGGCTGCGTAAACCAATCCCCTCCTTCACGGTCGATGGCATGAAACAGATCTACGAGCAATGGCACAGCCATCACGGCGCCGGAGAGATGCGGCGCTCCTTCTCCGCTGAAATTTCCCATCCACACACCGATGGTATATCGTGCATTCCACCCGATTGCCCAGGCGTCACGCTTGCCATAACTCGTCCCTGTTTTCCACGCAATGCGCGGCAAACCGGATCTCGCTATCAACTCCGGTGATATGTCCGGGCGATTATGTTTCGAGAGCATATCCGATATCATATAAGCCGCCGGTGCGGAAATCCCCTGTTGTCCCTCGTCCATCGGATCGTCCGTGAAAAACCGGAGCGGTGCCGCACGTCCCTCCCTCGCGAACATACTGTACGCCCGGGTCAGCTCTTCAAGCGTGCTGCCACAACCTCCAAGTATCATGGAAAGTCCGAGGTCTTTTTTCCCTGCTGCAATTTCCGAGAAACCCAGCGCTTCCATCCAGTTCGTGAACTCACCCGTACCCTGCCGTGCAAGCTCACGAACAGCTGGAATATTCAGAGACTGCAGCAATGCATGTTCCAGTGTCACATCGCCTTGAAAGACAGCATCGTAGTTCTCCGGCGCATACCCACCGAAGTCCGAGGGGATATCCAGCAGATGCATCAGTGGCGTCAGGCTCCCTTCATTCAAAGCGCGTGCATAGAGAAATGGTTTGAGCGTCGAGCCTGGAGAGCGAATGGCGCTCGCTCCATTCACCTGTCCCTCATTGTACACGTCCGCATAGTCCGCCGACCCGACCCAGGCCGATACATCCATGCTGTCGTTGCGTATCACCAGCACGGCACCATTGCTCACACCCTGCGCCATGACGCGCTGTACATGATGAAACAGCAGTCGCTCAGCAGCATCCTGAACCGCAGCGTCGATGGTTGTTTGCAGCATGTCCCTGTGGCTGCGGCTGCGCAGCATTTGTGAAAGATGCGGCGCACGCATGGGAGGCGCGTTGCGGGCGACGGTAAATTCTTCATCCAGGGCTTCATCTATCAACTGCGGTGAAAACACGCCATCATGTACGAAGCGACGAAGCCAGCGATGGACGGCCTTGCGCAACGGTGAGGTGTGACGGTCGAGCCGAAATGTGTTCGGGTCATTGGGAAGCACAGCCAGGGAGATCGACTGCGCCAGGCTGAGCTTTCCGGGGGGACGATTGAAATAAATCCATGATGCGGAGGCCACACCCTCGATATTCCCTCCCATCGGGAGCAGACTCAGATAGCGCTCGAGGATTTCCCGCTTCGAGTAATGCAGTTCGAGCTGCACGGCACGCAGCATTTCCCGGAACTTGACGACGTAGCTGCGCCGGTCTGGCTCCTGCATGCGCACAACCTGCATGGTGATCGTCGAGGCCCCTGATACCCGTTTCCCGGATATGATGTTTGAATATGCAGCGCGCAGAATGGCAAGAGGATTCACCCCATGATGCAGAAGGAAGTACCTGTCCTCCTTCCTCACGATCGCGAGAACGAGATCAGGTGTCACATCTTTCACGCGCGTACGGAGACGCCACTTGTCATCAGAGGTCAGGAACGCGCTGAGAAGATTTCCGTCGCGGTCATGAATCTGCGTGCTGTAAGCGGGCAACGCCAGTGGAGGAAACAGGCGGTCTGCTACGAGCAGCACGGTAACGAGAAGAACGAAGGCGATGAGCATGCGCCGTGCGCCCTTCTCCAGTTGCCAAGAACCTCTGTCCCTCTTGTCTGTCATTGCTCCCGGAATCGCATCGGCGCAGCGGACACACGATCCGCTCCGTGATAGGAGTGAATGCCCGGATCATACATGGCCTCCGCCCCGATGGGTGGCAGCGCGAAACGTCCCGCGTTGACAACGCGCACGAGGTATGCATACCTGCGGGTTCGCTCACCGTCCAGCGAAGTGAAAAGGATCAGTCTGTCATCGCGAATATCGAGATATTCCACCTTCAGCGCATCCTTCACATCCCATTTGAGAGAAGTCGATGCACGGAGGCGCGTATTTTCGATTTCGCAACCTGCAGGAAGCATATCCGTCACGGCAACATTGTCCACCGATCTTCCCTCTCCGCTCAATGCGATTTCACAGACCAGCAGCTGTCCCTGCCGGAACTGTGATGGCGCAACGCGCTGCCGCGTCTGATAATCATAGTAGTTGCGGCGGACCTGCATATTCGCATCCTCTTCGACGATGTCACCACGGAGTTTGACGCCTTCGGCGCTCCAGAAATAGTAAACCTCTCCGCTGCCGCTCGCCTTCAGCACCACGCTGCCCTTTCCGAGCTCATCATCACCGAGTGCAATACTGCGGCCATCGTAACTTGCACGCTTTTTGCCGTCCACATACACACCCACCGAGATATCAGTCGAAGCGGAACGACGCGCTGCTTTGCCCAGTGCGAGCATGACAAATGCCGTTTCCTGCGTCGAGTACATGCGATCCGCCCGATTGGCTATCCATCGCAGGATATCCGGAATCTGCTTATTGGCGGGATCCACCTCGAGCAGCACGTTCAGCATGATGGCATTTGCGCGCAGTTCTGAATCGAAGCTCCCTCCCGTCTGCCGTACGGGGAGTTCCGCGCGGAAGAGTTCCGGTACGGTCTTGTGATAGGAACTCCATTTGCCCGCGAGGCCATAAGACCCTGCCAGCAGATAGCGAGTGTCGCGTGTCAGCAGATGCGGACGACCGCGATAGTAATTCATGGTCGAAAGATCTGCTTTCCCTGCCGCGGCGAGGACATACAGCGAGTACAGGATTTCCTTTCGCGCCTTGAGTTCGACCGTTCTTCCGGTCCCGCGATAATGCACGTAATCGTACGTCTCGCGTTTCTTCGCTTCACGTCCGATGTACCGGAGCAGTCGGCTGAGTGTTTTGTCGTTCACGCGGTACTTCGCCTTTTTCGCCTCGATGAGAAAATGCGCCGCATACACGCTTCCCCACCAGCTGCGCGTCTGTCCCCCCGGCCAGTATGCGAGCGAACCATCGTACAGCTGCATCGCCTGAACCTTGCGTATCGCCTCGTTGACGAAATACACCGGGTTGTGTCGGCGGTACTTGTCAGGCGCCGCGAGCTTGAGCACTTCTTCCAGGTACAGTTGCGGGAAGGCCTTTGATACGGTCTGCTCGATGCAGCCATGCGGATAGCCCACCAGGTTGCGCAACTGTTTCGCGAAGCGGATCGCCGGGAAGGGACTGACGGTCAGACTCACGCTGCGGGTGTCACGCACGTAATTTTCGGCGGTCGGCAGTGTGACGCGACTCCCGTTTTTCAACGTACCGTTGCGTGTGTCAACGGAAAACGGGACACGGGGACGCACGGCAAGTGAATATTTCTCCGTCGCGCTTCCCGCACCACCGGCTTTCAGCGTCAATTTCGCCGTGCCCGGCACGTCGGATGCACGCACGTTGAACTGTACCTGCGCTGTGCCATTCGCAGGGACGACAACGCTGCTGCTTTCTGACGATACCACTGACAGGTTTCCTTCCGTATGCAGCTGCACACGCACCTTGCCCCGTTTGTCCGTCGTGTTGATCACGGTGACGGGCATCAGCAGCGAATCACCGGCTGTGAGCAATCGCGGAAGCTGCGGTTCGAGGATGAAATCATCAGCGATTTTCATCCGGTGCTCGGCAGAACCGAAACGCTGTCCGGAATACGCGACGGCCATCAGACGCGCTTCGCCATTGAACTGTGGCAGCTTCAGCGTCACGCGTACACGGCCGTTTCCATCGGATTTTCTGATACCGCTCCAGAACGAGAACAGGTTGAAACGCTTTGTGGTGATGGGATTTGTGCGCTTCCGCGCCGCCTCCTCCATCATGTCGGCACCACCGCCGACCGAGGAGGCCATTTTCACGATTTCAGGGAGCAGAAACTGGTAGAGGTCGTGCGAAGTCACCTGCAGGGCCCTGCGTGCATACATTACCGCGTAGGGATCCGGCGTCTTGTAATCGGTGATCTGCAGTATGCCTTCGTCCACTGCCGCAAGGGTCACATGGATGTTCCTGCGCGGTGCTGTTTTGATCGTGATGGTCTGTGTCGTTCCGGGCTTCACTTTCCCGGCCGCTTCAATGCTGACCGGCAGATGATTCTCTTTTTCGACGACCGACATGGAGGCGAATCCGTGTCCAACGAGGAACGGCGTTTCCTTACTGCCGTCATGGGGACGAAAGAGCGTCGCGGTGATATACGCGTTCGGCAGGTATTCCGCGCGGACTGGCAGTTTGAGCTCGACCGAGCGCTTTTCTACATCGAGGTACTCATGGTGGAAGACGCCGTTGCGCTCAACGGTAATGAGAAGGCGTCCCGCGAAAGGACACATGAAGAGCACTTTCGCTGTCTCGCCAGGACGATATTCCTTCTTGTCAAATACGATATCGACACGTCCTTCTTTATCTACCTCGAAGGACGAGGCGGTGGAGCTTGCCCAGCCGTACGCATAGAATGTCGTCTTCTGATAGCTGTCGCTTCCGGCACGTGACAGGCGCAGTTCATATTTGCCGGAACGGGTGACCCGAACATCATATGGTGTTTCACCGTTGAGGGTGATCCGCTTCTCCCATTCAAGCACTTCCTTTTCTTCCGATGCGTAATAATACCGGTTGCCATGATCCTTCTTGAGCACCGTCTGCCATTCGAGACGTACCAGTTTGACATCAGCTTTCAGATTGCGTTTGGCGCGGTCCTCTTTATCTACCGCGATGAAACGGAAATCGATGGGCTTGTCCACACCGAAATAGCTGCCCTTCGACTGAATGCCCAGGTATACGTCGTTGGCGTGGACGGTGAAGGGCTGCATGCGATTGACCGTCCGCCCCGTCAGGTCGAAGACGCTCACATACATCGCACCTTCCAGGATTCCGCCTGCGTTAATGTCGGTGGGAATGGTGTAGCGCAGATCGCTCTCCCCTTTCTCGTCAAGCGTGCCATCCATCACCGTATTGTCGATGCGCGTGTTGCGCACCGAACTCTGGTCGAAACGATATTTCGGGTAGGCCTCGCTGCGATAGGGACGATGCCGCAGCTGCACATCCGCCTCGTAGCGGAGATTGGATGCGTCGGCACCGAAAAGATATTCTGCATCCACGTGTACGGATACTTCCTGACCGGGACGATAGCTGTCGCGTTTTGAGCTGAGCTGCACACGGATCTTGTCGGGAGCGAACTCTTCGACGCGCAATGAGGACGTACCGATCAGCTTGTCGCCGCCGGTATACAGCTCGAGCCGGTAGAGTCCGGTAAGCGCGTAATCGGGAAAATCGATTTCCTGTTCGAACGAACCTTCACTGTTGAGCACCAGCTTGTACTCCTGGAAACTGCGACCCCGGGGAGAAAGCACTTTCATGATCACCGGGATGTCACTGAGCGTGTTCATATCCTCGGCACGCACGATCGCGGAAACATGCGCCGTTTCGCCGGGACGATACAGCTCACGCTCCCCATAGAAAAACGTGATGACATCCTTGGAGGGCTGTGTGAGTCCGCCGACGTCAAAACGCGATGTCTCCACCCAGGTGTCCTCGAGATCCAGGAAATTGAAATCATCTCCCTTCACGGCGGTGACCATACTCGGTGTGAAACCTTCGGTCCTCTCACGCACATCGCTGAAGACCACGGTTCCTTCCTGGTCAGTGCGTCCCTCGAGCAGGGTCTGGTTGTTCGAAGAGATGATCGTTACGTCCACACCCTCGACCGGCATCCCGCTGCGGATGGAATTAACGAAAACAACAATCTGATCTTCAGCAACGCGCGCAATGGCCGCAAGATCACTGAGTGCGATGATTTTCGAATCCTGAATCCAACGGCTTTCGCTGCTGCTGACCCGAAGCACGTAGATGCCGTGGTGACGGGATTCGAGCACACGGTCGAGGTTGATGACATGGCTGCCCAGCCAGTTCTGACCGCTGCTCATCTCTACCGTTTCCGTGTACAGCTCCTTGCCGAAATTGCCGACGTAGAAATTGGGATTGTAGCCGTATTCGTAATCGAACCAGCGATGCTGGTTGAGGAAATGCAGAACGTTATTGGCGAAGACCTCCTCGACCGCGATCTCGATCTCATCGACGTTCACGGCACGTACTTCGACGTTGTGTTCGCCGCTTCGCATCAGGTACTGTCCCCGCCGATCCGTAAAGTTGATGGCGGGTTCCACGTCGACGAAGGACACCTGCTGACGGTATTCCTGCTCGAGAACGCCGCCGTACATGCCCGGCAATCCCTTTTCGACGATCAATTCCACGGTCTGCGCGTTCTCGAACGCGCCTTCGATACGGAAAATATTGTCGCTGACAAAATACTCGAGTGACTGCGAGGGTTCGACGCGGACGTATTTCCGGAGCGCCTCCTCGTCGACCATCTGTGTGGTCGCAACTTCGATCCATCCGCTGCTGCCGTCGTATCCCGATGCCACACCGGTCACGGCGAGCTGAGTGATGGGCGGAAGCTTTGTTTCGAATTTCCGCGTCTCTGCCAGCGGCTTGCGTCCGATGACAGACTGCAATCCCTCACGCACGATGAGCGTCACACGCTGTTCGGCATCTTCCTGCTGCACCTCGCCAATGGAAATCGCAATGACCTCGGATGGCTGCTCAGACATGATGCGAACGTCGGCGATGCGTTCGCCGTCACGCTCCACCTCGAGGAATTCGCGCAATTGATCCGGCTGGACCGGATAGTTGAAATGCAGGTTGGCCTGTATGGTGACCGTGTAGTATTCATGCGGCACATGCGTCCAGAATACATCGGCTTTCACCGCGTCAAAATCAGGTGTGCGGAATGTCAGATCGTCGAAGTCCGAACTGAGTCCACTGTTGTACAGCACCAGATCAGTAATCTCCGCCTCGTATTCCTGCATCGGCTGCAGCGGCACATCGGGTGAGAACAGCAGCCGCCTGGCGGACGTCCACTTGTACTTTCCACTGATTTCCGGAGAAAAACGAATGAGCTGATCGTTCAGCCACACGTTCTGCTTGTCCGGAGGAGCGAGATCGTGGGAAAACTCAATCTCGAGTGTACTAAGCAGCGGGACCTCGCCCTCTGGCGAAAAGTGCACGACTTCAACGGAATTGGATGAACTGCATCCGCCGATAAGCATGAGGGTACACAGTGCTGCGGCGATCGCTGCGTGACGAAATGTGAAGGGATGTTGGGAAAGCGGCATCCTCGCTCCATGACAATGACAGGAATGCCAAAAACTAGCGAAATTGGAGGAGACTTGGTAGGTATGCGTGAGGGATGTTCAGTCCGCTCCTGTCAGGGAGAAGCGAACAGTTTCATGCTCTGAAGGATGTTCTGCAGCTGATCCGCATAGCGGGAAAACTGCGCTGCGGGAGCGGTGAAGCGCAGCAGATATCCACGTTGAAGAATCGAGAACATGCAGTCCGCCGTGCGAATGCGGTCAGCCCCCGAGTCTTCACGCGAATCATTGTAGCTGTAGATTACGTATGGTGCGCGACGATCACCAAAACGGATTTCTCCCTTTTCTTCCACTTCCGCATCCGCGAGCACGGCCGAGAGCGCACGCACGCGGGTTTCAAATAACGCGTCCGTCGGCTGCAGGAAGGGATTGGCGAAGAGATGCAGTTCGAAGTGGACTTCCGATCCCAGCTCGGGCACCGCAGTGAGAACGATTTCCTTGCCCACGGTACGTTCTTCGAGCAGCCATCCCGAGGGAGCCGTGATCTCGCAACGATATTCCCTGTTACTGTAGACGTTGTTGACGATGGCCGTGGGGAGTTCAGCGGCAGCGCTTTCGTCGATGCGCTCTACTTCATCCACAAGCAGCTGCACATTGTTCCGCAGCTGCCCGGCCAGTGTGAGCAGCTCCTGGAAGGTGGCGGAATGCACAAGTTTCACATGCTGGGCATCCTCGATGATGCGTCCTGCGATCGGATCGACGCACACCCAGTCACCGGTCCACGCCTCCACCCATACCGTACTCTGCCAGTGTCCATCCTGCGGATGCATGCCCAGGACGAAACGGGCCGGCACGCCGGCTTTCCGTGCAAGAGCCACGAAGAGCAGGGCCGCGTGTGCAGCATTGCCGCGCGGCGCCTGTACGATTTTGTCCGCTGTGACGATGGGCATGAATTCGTCCTGCACGAAATTCTCACCGCACCAGCGCATGATCGCCTCGGCAACGATGCCACCGTTGCGTTCCCAGTTTCGGAGTTCCGCCGCCCGTTTGCGTATGTTCTCATTGTCGAGTGCGAGATAGTGCGACGGTTTGAGATATTGCTTCAGTGCGGCATCACGATAGGGAAGTTCCTCATCCTCGAAGCGCTGATAACTGCGTTCAATGCTCAGTTGCACGGTATCAAGGGAACTGCCCGAGACCCCGGGCAGACTCTGGCGTGAATCTTCCGGAAACAGCCGTACGTTGCTGCCCGCCTTGAGGATGACACGCAACTCCATGCTGCGGATGTTTTCGGGTCGTGTCGGAAGCTGCAGTCGTTCACCCTGCCAGAGCAGTCCGCAGCCGAGATCACAGGGACGAAGTACGGGATTGACTTCGGACCGGCGCACGACGACACCGTACTCGGGACGCGACCACTGTTGGAGGAGTCCTGCCGATTCGACAAGCATCTCCATCTGTCCGTCAGCAGTGATGACATATTCATTCTGTGGCGTCCTCGCTATTTCGAGAACGACGGGGGCCGCTTCAAAACTGCGGGTGGAAAGCATCTGTTCGGGCAGCGGGGCATCCAGTCTGTGCAGCAGTTCCGGAAGCAGGATATCCGCAACAGCGCTGCGGTCTTCCCTCCAGCGCTGCGTCTCTCCATCAGGAAACTGCCGGGAAAAGTACAGTACATCGCCGACCGCACTTCCCTTCACCTTCCATTCGGTATCCCCGCGTTTCTCCATGGCGTCGAGAGAAACAATGCGAAGGGCGGTATCCGCCAGCAGATGCACGGTGTGCAGCCAGGTTTCCTCCCTGCCTGCGAGCGTCCGCACGCTGCGCTCCTCCCGGAGGTCGTATTCCATATAGCCGTTCGCCAGATGCTGCGCATCCAAGGTCATCCGGCCGCACGGGAGCGAGCCGACCTCGATCACGTAGTTGCGCGTCTGCCCGAAGACGATCAACGGGAAGGCGAGAAAGAATAGAACGAGTGTCGTACGATGTATGATCATTTCCGCCAGTTGCAGAGAGTCACAAAAGCAAAAAATACGGAAATTGACGGATTTCTTGAAGTAAAACACTGTCCCTATATACGCAACCCGGCTGTCCCTCTCCCGGCCCCTTGTGCACACTCCGGGATCATTATCCCCGGTCCCAGGTTACCAGTTGGCTGTCCTGCGCACCCACACCCGAAATGTCATCCACGCATATCAGTGTGTCACAGCCGAGTGCCACGATCCGCTAGCGTCCGGCTGCTGCTCATCTTCTGAAGCATGGTCTGCGTCATCATCCATGCGCATGCGATCGAGCCTGCGCTGATGCATATAGTTGCGGTACCGCGGAATACCCCATGAAATCAGGGCGGAGAGCGCAAAGAGTATCGCGAGTCCGATAAGAGTGATTTCCAGATCCCCTGCTTCACCGGTGCCAGCAAGATAGATATCCATCGTTGCTCCAGAGATTGTGTGCGATACGGGATTATAGAAATCGCGGCGACCAGTGTCAAGCATATAAAATGCATCCCGGTTCGCCACATGACGAACCGGGATGCATTCTACTGAAGCTGAATTTATCGCAGTTCGGGAAGCCGTCCCGGCGTCCAGGGCGCACCCAACTGCTCCAGCTCGGTTTCGAGCTGCGGCAGTTCCACTTCTCCGATTTTCTTGAGTTCAGCCGTGATTGCACGGATCAGCGATGCTGCATCGTCAGCCTGTTTGATATGCTGCGGTGCGGGAGCCGAGGTCGAACGATAGATGAAGTACATCAGGTATTCGATGCGTTCGACCACCGAGCGCGCATAACTGCCGTTGCGTGAACGGATGGTCTGATCGCCGTTGAGACGCCGATTGATGTCGAGCATGCTGTCACGCATGTCCTTCCAGCGCTTCACCAGCTCAGGACCCGCCTCGGGTGTTATCTGCAGGGCCTTGTCTGTAGCGTCGAGCCGTTCCTGCACCTCCGCGGCATATTTCTGCACACCACGCGTCACACGCTGGATTTCACCCAGGCGCTGCTGGAACTGCACGAGTGCGGCACGATCCGCTGCAGGAAGCGTGGTGTTGTTGAGTACACGGGCAGTGAACTGTACGGGACCCGCAAGCTTTTTCTGCACGCCGCCGACGACGGATGCAAGCTCCACGCTGTATGTGCCCGGGAGCACGAGCAGTGCATCGGCTTCATTCACCTTGCTCTTCTTGCTCACTGGTGTGCGTCCCGCATACCGCAAGTCCCATGTAATGCGCTGCACGCCTTTCTTTGCCGGAGCGCGCAGTTTGCGCACAACATTTCCATCGGACGAGCGGATGGTGAACAGCAAATAGGCCTCTATCTCATTGTCTTCCGCGCGCAGTGTTTCCCAGTCCGGATACGGCGGCGTCTTGCCTTCCTTTTCCAGCTTTTTCGCTTCGGCCTGCCGCTTGGCTTTTGCCGATTTGATGCCCTCCTTCACGTAGTAGGTGAAGGTGGCGCCGAAGTCCGGATTCGGGGCAGTGAAGAAGGTCTCTCCCTGCGAATGCACGCCGCGATGCGTGGCTTCGATGAACATGAGCGCATCCTTGACAGGGAAAATGTGGGCGTCACCTTCGAGAAGCCCGGCATCGATACTGCGCAGCGGCGTATAATCATCGAGGATATAGAAGCCGCGCCCGAAGGTACCGAGCACGAGGTCGTTCTCACGCTGCTGTATGGTCAGGTCTTTTACCGCAATGGTGGGCAGACCGGACTTCAGCTGCGTCCAGCTGCCGCCTGCATCGGTGGAAACGTGCACGCCGAATTCCGTGCCGACAAAAAGCAGGTCTGCGTCGACATGATCCTGTGCGATGGCGTAGACGGGACCATTGTCGGGCAGCGTGCCGCCGATCGCGGTCCAGCTGCGTCCCCTGTCCGTACTGCGATAGACGTACGGTTTGAAATCGGCCATCTTGTGATTGTCGAAGGCAGCGTACACGGTATTCGCATCATGCCGTGAAGCATGAAGGAAACTCACATACGTGCGCTCAGGCACGCCTTTGATGGACGACACTTCCCTCCAGTTTGCGCCGCCGTCTTCACTGACCTGAATCAATCCATCATCGGTGCCGACGTAAAGCAGACCTTCAACTTTCGGTGACTCGTCGAGCGCCACGATGGTACCATACAGCGAAGTGGATGCATTTTTCGCGACAGCTTCAGGACCCCAGACCTTGCCCATGACGGGCAGCGTGTTACGGTCGATCTGACGGGTGAGGTCGGGACTGATGGTGGTCCAGCTCTCGCCCCGATCATCACTGCGGAAAAGCTTGTTGGCAGCGAAGTACAGGCGCGTGGCTTTGTGGGGACTGATGAGCAGCGGAGAATCCCAGTTCCAGCGATAGGGCTGTTCACCCGGCGCGGGCTGCGGCTGAATGCCGAGCTTCTCACCACTCCGCTTGTCGAAGCGTGTCAGGAAGCCGTACTGCGACTGTGCATACACGATGTCAGGATTCACGGGATCGATCTGCGTTTCAAAGCCATCACCCCCGTTGGTATAAATCCAGTCCTCGTTGAAAATGCCATCCTTGTTGACCGTGCGTGAAGGCCCCCCGAGACTCTGATTGTCCTGCGTCCCGCCATAGACATTGTAAAACGGTTCGGCATTGTCAACGGAAACGCGGTAGAACTGCGTGACAGGGAGATTGGACTTGTATCGCCACTGCTTTCCGCCATCATAACTGTCATACACACCGCCGTCGCAACCGATGAGCAGGTGGTCCGTATTGTCTGGATCAATCCACAGTGCGTGGTCGTCAACATGCCGGTGCCGGTTGCCGAGATGACGCTCGGTCTTGAAGCCGTCTTCGGTTACACGGGAGTAGGTGTCGAGGGAATAGACTTTATCGGGATCGAGAGGGTCGCACACCAGTTCGCTGTAGTACTGGGCACTGTTGGACTGATAGCTGCCGCGCTTTTCCCAGCTTCCGCCGCGGTTGGTGCTGCGGAAAATGCCACCCTTTTCGCCTTCGATTATGGCATAGATATAGTCAGGGTTTGCCGGTGAAACGGCGAGTCCGATGCGTCCCACATCTCCGCCGGGCAGTCCGGTTTTCAGCGTGTCCCAGTCTGCACCGCCATTGGTGGATTTGAAAATCATGTTCTCCGGTCCCCCATTGATCAGCGTCCACACATGCCTGCGACGCTGATAGGACGCCGCATACAGCACCTGGCTGTCGCGCGGATCCATGACCACATCGGTCACGCCCGTATTCTCGGATATCTGCAGCACCGGCGTCCAGCTCTCACCTGCGTCGATGCTTTTGTAAAGACCGCGGTCGCCACCCGGACCCCAGAGCGGTCCCTGTGCGGCCACGTAGACCACGCGTGAGTCCGTCGGGTCGATGACAATCTTTCCGATATGCTCGGATTTCTTGAGTCCCATATTCTTCCAGCTCTTGCCGCCGTCGGTGGAGCGATAGACCCCGTCGCCATACGAGACGCTGCGCTGGCTGTTGTTCTCACCGCTTCCGACCCAGACGGTGTGGGGATTATTCGGATCGATGGTGACGCAGCCGATGGAATACGACGCTTCCGCGTCGAACACCGGCGCATAGGAAATCCCGTCATTCACGGTTTTCCATACGCCGCCCGAGGCAACGGCCACATAATACTCGGCGTGATTGTCCGGCCGCACCGCAAAGTCGATGATGCGTCCCGAAGGCAGCGCGGGACCAATGCCCCGGAATTTCAAACCGGAAAGCGTGGAGGAAGAAAGCTTCGCGGCGCTTTCATCAGCCTCCTCTTCCTGCGCAGTTGCGGAAAATGTCGTCATGACCAGCAGCAGTGCTGTCATCAGAAAGTGTAGTGCAGTTCTCATAGTCATACTTTGGAAGGTGTACGGGAATGAAGAGGTCCCGGTGGGACTTTCAGAAAGATACAATTTTCATTGGGATACCAAGACGTGAAGGTCCGCTATATGAAATATGCAGAAAGTGCATAATTGCTGGAAGGCCGGTTGAGCCTCCTGCGCGTCGCAGTGTGTCAGCAATTCCGGAATTGCGTATGTTGCCGACAATGGAACAGACACAACAGGAAATCACCGCTTACTACGACAGCTTTTACAGCGAAGGGGATTTCACGTACTACTCCCCCGCTGTTTCCCGCGCAGCGCTGTCAGCAATTATGCAGAAAGCGGGTATTGCGACCGGAGCGAGGGTGCTTGACGTTGGCTGCGGTACGGGTTTTTACAGCGGACTGCTACAAGAGCTGGGCTACGAGGTCACGGGGGTGGATGTCAGCACAGCGGCAATAGAAAAAGCCCGGGCGCTGCATCCCGGCATCCGCTTTGAACAGGCCGACATACTTGAGGCGAGTGAGGATTTCAGGGGATACGATGTGGTGTTTGCCATTGGTTTCAGTCCGCTCAACACGGCAAATATGCAGAATCTGCATAATGTGATGAACGCGCTGCTTAGGCTCGTGAACGACAACGGCATCCTTCTTTTCCTCGGGGGAAGCACACTGAGCGGAGATGCGACTGCGCCGTCGAACTGGCATAATCACGTTTGGAAAGATATCCTCTCCATCGCGCCGGAAGGATCAGAGGTGATATCGGGTCCCTGGCTGACGCATTTCCAATTGCTGCGCATGCTCCCTTCTGCCATCGCGCTGAGCACGCCTCTCACCTTGCTGCTGCGCTTCCTGCCATTGCGTTTCGTGCGTAGAATCGTGCTTGCTATTCGTCCCTCGCCTACTGCCAGTGCGTAAGCACGGGCCAGACGAGAAGAAGCAGCGAGAGTACGAAAAAGAATACCTGCATGGGGAGATGCCATTTGAACCAGCGGTCGTAGGGAATTTTCGCCATGGTGAGCGTCCCAATGGTGACACCGGAGGTGGGAATAATCATGTTCGTGAATCCATCCCCCAGTTGATAGGCGAGCACAGCGGTCTGGCGGGTCAGTCCCGACAGATCTGCGAGGGGACCCATGATGGGCATGGTGAGCGCCGCCTTGGTGGAGCCCGAAGGGATGAAGAAGTTCAGCGCCATCTGCATGCCATACATGGCGTCGGCAGAGAGCATGCGCGGCATGTTTGAAGTCACACGCGACATCCCGTAGAGAATGGTATCCATGACATGTCCGTCTTCGAGAAGCACGATAATCCCACCGGCAAAACCGACGATCATGGCCGCGCTGGTCATGTCCTTCACCCCCATGATGAAATGCTTCGCGAGGTCGTTGGGCGACTGCCGCGACACCACACCGGCAAGCACGCCCATGGCAAGAAACAGCGCCGACAGCTCCGTGATATACCAGCCATACATGGTCACGCCGAAAATCATCCCAATGACGCCACCGAGGAGAATGAGGAGCGTGGCAACATGCCTGCCGGAGAAGTCCCCCTGCTCCATCTGCTTCTGCTGGATTTCCTTCCGCCGCTCATTGTCCAGTTCATACATCAGCGAGCGGGTCGGATCTTTTTTAATTCGTGCCGCATAGACCATCACCCAGGCGATACTGCCCCCGGTAATCAGCACCCAGACGATCACGCGGTATTCCCAGCCCGAGACGAGAGGTACGCCTGCGAGTCCCTGTGCAATCTGCAGCGTGAATGGGTTAATGAAGGCGCCGGCAAAACCGACTCCCGCCGCCAGGAAGGTCAGACTCACGCCAACGAAAGAATCGTAGCCGAGCGAGAGAGCAAGAGGGACGAAGATGAGGACGAAGGGCATCGCCTCTTCGCACATGCCGAACACCGCGCCGAACAGCGAGAAGAAGGTCATCACGATGGGAATGATGAGGAATTCCCTGCCTTCGAGCTTGCGCACTAGCTGCCTGGTTCCTGCCGCGATGGCACCGGTTTCATTGAGTATGGAAAACGCACCGCCGACGAGGAAAATGAAGGCGATAATTTCGGCAAGACGCAGGAAGCCGTCCATCGGCGCCGTGAATACCTCCCAGGTCTGCGGCACGGCATCCACTGCGTGATAGGAGCCCTCGACCAGCACCTCACGCGAGACGCCGCCCACATCTTCGGACGTACGATCAAATGCACCGCCGGGCAGCACCCATGTTGCCACGGCCGCGAGAATAATGAGGGAAAAGACGATGACAAATACGTTGGGGACTTTCTTGACCAGCGACATTGACGCAGCTCAGCTCCTAGGCCTGGGGATCCTGCAATTTGTATTCCTTGACCTTGGTCTGCATGGTCTTGTAATCGATCTGCAGGATGCGAGCCGCCTTGGCCTTGTTCCAGCCCGTACGCTTGAGCGTCTCGAGCAGAATCTGCCGTTCGACGTGGGCGGTGTGCTTGCGCACGTGATCCTTGAGTGAGATTCCCTGGTCGAGATCGCTTTCATCGATTTCAGCCGCGGTCAGCGCGGCCCGTGCCCGGCGCTCGGCATCCATTTCCAGGTCGAGCTGTTCAGCGGTCACGAACTCCTCAGCGAACATCACGGCGCGTCGCACGACGGATTTCAGCTGCGCGACGTTACCAGGCCAGTTGTAGGCCAGCATTTTTTCGATGGCTTTCGGTGTAAAGCCGGAAATAGCCTTGTTCAGTTCCTGATTGTTAAGATGCAGGAAGCGGCTTGAAAGGTAGGGAATATCTGTTTTCCTCTCGCGAAGGGAGGGAACGAAAAGACTGAATTCACTGAGACGGTAGAAAAGATCCGCACGGAAACGTTTTTCTTCTACTAATATATTGAGGTCTTTGCTGGTGGAGACCACGAGCCGCACATCGACCGGGATACCCGCGTCGCTGCCCATACGCACCACGCTCTTATTCTGCAGGCAGCGCAGCAGCTTGCCCTGCAGTCGCGGCGGGAAGGCGGAAATTTCGTCCAGGAACAGCGTCCCGCCGTGAGCCGCTTCGAATTTCCCCGACTGGCCATCTTCCGCTTCCGGGAAGGCGCCACGCTCGTATCCGAACAGCTCACGTTCAAGCACTTCTTCGGATGGCGCGTCGCAGGCTATGGAAACAAAAGGCTTTGACGCACGCTCGCTGTTGTCGTGCAGAGCACGGGCAACCAGCGATTTTCCCGTCCCTGCCTCACCCTGGATGAGGATGTCGAATTGGGACTGTGCGATATGCTTCGTCGTCGCGGTCAATTCCACCACCACATCGCTGGTCCCCATGTTCTGGAGCAGACTGTCCTGCTTTTTCGGCGCGCTGCTCTGATTTCCCTGATACTTCCTGCGAAGCAGACGTTCATCGAGCGCACGATCAATGACTTCAAGAATCTCCGTCGTCTCGAAAGGCTTGGCGACATAGTCGAAGGCCCCCGCCTTCATCGCATCGACGGCACCCGGGACGCCAGCAAGCGCCGTCATGAAGATGACCGGCACTTCCGGATTCATACGGCGCATGCGGAGCATGACCTCGCGTCCATCCATCCGCGGCATGAGAATGTCGAGGACCACCGCATCAGGTTCATCCTTGCGAAACAACTCGAGCGCCGAATCCCCATCCATCGCCATCATGGACATCAGTCCATGACGCTCGAACAGCCGCTTGAGCAGGATGCACATATCCTCCTCATCGTCCACAATGAGAATTTTCATCCCACGATACTTGTCGAGGCCTTCCATATAAACAGACTCCTGAAAATTTGGGCGCCGTAAATTACGGGAGAAAAGTGTCTGTTTCAATATATCAGGGAAAAAATTCCATAGTTGCCAA
Organism: bacterium; assembly: GCA_020444325.1. Taxonomy (NCBI): domain Bacteria; species bacterium. Next base: position 464,459 of record JAHLLD010000002.1, on the reverse strand, counting down.
TCCTGCCACCCTCAGATCGCCTCGAATTCCCTGTTGAATTGCTCCTCACTCGCTGTTGAATATTTAAACAGCACATTAGTCCATTGTTTTTTCATGATTTAATGCACCATTTCTTCATGGGGAGCAATTTCCCCTGCTGATTTTTTCTACAGTGCTCAATTTTCCGGATTTCCGTGCATGAAGGAATTGTCATCTATCTATATGATATTACTGCACATGCGCAAGTTCGTGCATTTGTTCTCAATTTGGTACGGGAATTGCAGTAAAATTCAACAGAAGATTGTTGAAAGTCGCAACACCCATCCACCAAGTACTGGAGTTCATCATGGTTGCCTTATTCGTCATCTTGTTCGTGGCCGTTCTACTGGCTATCGATCTCATCATTCAGGCTCGCAGCCGCCGTTATCCCATCATGGGCGCTGTTCCTGAAGGAGGCAGCAACGTGCATGGTAAAGAAACCGTGCGCATTCCTAAAAGTGTATTCTTCCACCCCGGCCACACCTGGGCGCGTCTGCAGGACGGTGATCAGCTCGAGGTCGGCGTCGACGATTTCGTACAGAAAGCGCTCGGCGGCATAGACAGCATGCAGCTGCCGATGGTCGGGGAATTCGTGCGTCAGGGCGATCCTGTAATCACGCTGCATCACGGAAGCCGCAGGGTTTCGCTCGTGGCTCCCGCCAGCGGATACGTGCGCGCCATCAACCGCGATGCGGTAGAAAATCCGAGCGTTGTGGCCGAGAATCCCTATCGCGAGGGTTGGCTCATGATGGTGGAACCGGCGGAACTCGCCGCAAACCTGAGCCTGCTGCGCGTGGCCGAAAGCGCCGTGAGCTGGATTAAAAGTGAAATCAAGCGTTTCCGTGAATTCCTCGGCAGCAGCATTGCACAGCCGGCCACGGTCGGAGAGTCGATGCTCGACGGCGGTGTGCCTGTTTCCGGAGCCCTGGAACATCTCGATGAAGAGCATCTGCAGACCTTTGAAGAGCAGTTTCTGCGCTGAGAACCGGTCACCTTCAATCGAATTGTTCCACTTTCATCCAGGAGACAACAATGTCGCACGCTATACTCGTGGATTTGACGGCATGTGTCGGTTGCGGTGCCTGCCGCGACGCCTGCCAGCAAATTCATAAATTTCCCGAAAACGAAGAAGCCTGCCTCGGCGCGAAGTGTTTTACCACGTTGAAAACCGTCGAGAACGAAGATGTCGGCGAAGTGTACATCCGCCAGATGTGCCGGCACTGCCAGGATCCCGCCTGCGCGTCGGTGTGCCTCGTCGGCGCGCTGGAGAAAACAAAAGACGGTGCGGTAACCTGGGATGCCAACAAGTGCATCGGCTGCCGTTACTGCATGCTCGCCTGTCCGTTTGACATCCCGAAGTATGAATGGGACAGCCTCTCCCCCAAGGTCCGCAAATGCACGATGTGCTACCAGGAACGCCACATCACGGCCGATATGGCGGTGGACAAGGAAGGTTATGTCGTCAACAAGCGTGGCGAACGCGTCACGGTCGATGGACGCGAGATTACGGCCGAAGAGCGCGATACCATCGTGGAAATGACCACGAACTATGATGACAAACGTGCTTCCGCATGTTCGGTGGCATGTCCCGCCGAAGCCACGATCTTCGGTGACCGCGACGAGCTGCTGGCCGAAGCACGCCGCCGCATCGTCGACAATCCCGACGACTACGTTCCCCGCGTCTACGGACAGAAGGAAGTCGGCGGAACCTCGGTGTTTTATATCTCAGGTGTTTCTTTTGAAAGCCTCGGCTTCAGCACCAAGGTCGGGGACGAAGCGCTCCCCCAGAAGACCTGGAACGTGCTGGAGAAAATTCCTGATATTGTCGTGACAGCCGGCGTGGCGCTCGGTGCCGTGTACTGGATCACCAACCGCCGCGACGACGTCAAACGCTATGAGGACGAAGTAAAGAAAAACCGTTCCAAGAAATCATCCTGAGGAGAACATCATGAAACTCGCAATGCCGCGCATTACCTTCTGGAAAGTCACGGCAGCCGTGTTCCTCCTCGGGGGACTCACGGCGACCATTATCCGCTTCGGCTGGGGACTCGGAGCGGCGACAAACCTCTCCGACATCACCCCGTGGGGTCTGTGGATCGGCTTCGACGTCGTCACCGGAGTCGGACTCGCCGCAGGTGGATTCACACTTGCCGGAATCGTCTACATCTTTCATCTCAAACGTTTCAAACCCATCGTGCGTCCCGCCATCCTGACGGCCTTTCTCGGCTACAGTCTGGTCATCGTGGGACTGCTTTTCGATCTTGGTCGTCCCTGGGCCATCTGGCACGCCCTGATCTATCAGAATCCGCATTCGGTGCTGTTTGAAGTCGCCATGTGCGTGATGATTTACACGACGGTGCTCGCACTGGAATTCTCACCCGTGGTGCTCGAACGCTTCAAACTGCATCGCGCGCTGAAAGTCATGAAAGCGATCACCATCCCGCTCATCATCGCGGGTATCCTGCTCTCGATGCTGCATCAGTCCAGCCTCGGCTCTCTCTACCTGATCGTCCCGCAGAAAATGCATGCGTTCTGGTACTCCCCCATGCTGCCGGTGTTTTTCTTCATCAGCGCCGTGGGTGTCGGACTCGGCATGACCATCGTCGAATCCTATCTCAGTGCCCGTGCATTCGGCAAGACGCTGGAAACGCCGCTGCTGCGTGATCTCGCGCGCATCATGCTCGGCGTACTGCTGGTGTACTGGACCATGCGCGGCATCGACCTTTTCCGCCGCGACGCACTGCATTTCCTGGCCGAACCTTCGTTCGAAACCAGCATGCTGTATCTCGAAGTCACGCTCATGCTCATCGTCCCGCTGCTGCTTTTCAATATCCGTGGCTGGGGACAGTCGCGTGCAGGACTCTTCTTCACGGCCTTTTCGGTCGTCCTCGGCTTCATGACCAATCGCCTCAATGTGACGATGACGTCGCTGGAAGCCTACTATCGCGACAACTTCGGCGCCTCCTACTTCCCTTCCATCGGCGAACTCGCGGTCACGATTTCGATTGTCACCGCTGGATTCGTCCTCTTCGCCTATGCGGTGAAGTACCTGCCGATTTTTCCGGAACATGAAGAAGAGACGGTACTTCGTATCAACGACGAGCCGGAACGGACCGCTGCACATCCTGTTGAGGGAAACCCCGCGGCCGAACTGCATCGCCACTGATTTCACAACAGCACGCAACTCACGGACTGCCGTCATGGGCATTATCATCGATACGCAGCAGGAACAACAATGTATCTGGGTTGAAGCGGGCGTGCTCAACTTCAAGCTCTGCGACAGGAATTTTCACTGTGAACACTGTCCGCTTGACGCCGCCCTCCGCGACCACGATGCATACTGCATGCAGGAGCATCCTGAGCTGACCTACCGCAAGGTCGATCTTCAGCTCCCGGATGACGTGCCTGACAGCCTGCAACCCCTGCTGGCGCCTCTGCGCTCGATTTCCCTGTGCGAGAACATGCAGTACAGCGCAAGGCATATCTGGGCTCGCGTCATGCTCAACGGCATGGTCGCCTGCGGACTCGATGCATTCGGCGCTGCGCTCTTGCCCGATGATCTGCAGATCGTGATCGTTGCAAACCATACGACACTGCAGGAAGGGGATACATTCGGATGGGTCTATGGTGGGAGCCACACAGTTCCCCTCTCTGCCCCGGTGTCGGGAACCGTGGTGTGCAGGAATACCTTCCTGCGCACCACGCCCGACGTCGTGCGTTCCGCACCCTATGAAAAAGGTGCGCTGGTCACCATCTCCCCTTCCGTCGCTTCCCTCGCCCATGCCCAGCTGTCTACCCCCCGCAATCATGACCGTCGCATCCGTAAGCGCGCCCGCACCCTGTCTGACCGTATCACCCGGATGCTCGCCTCCCCCATGGTCGGACCCTGCCTCAACGACGGTGGCGCTCCTGTCTCCTCACTCGAACAGATGCTCGGGGAGGAGCGCTACTGGAAGCTGCTCAGCAATTTCATTGGCGGAGAATAAGGTCCGAAGTTTGCTGATGGCAACGGACTTTCCTAGTTTGTACTGACAGCTTTCCCGTCCCTCAGACGGAGTTCCCATGCGCTTCTATCATTCTCTCAGCTTCAAAATCATTGCAACGGTATTCGCGGCGATGTTCATCGTACTGCTGTCGGTGAGCTACCTCCATATCGAGGCGCAGTACAACTTCCTCGAGCGCACCATTTATCTCTGCGCCGAACGCGCAAGTACCTTTTCCAAGTCGGCCCTTCTGCATGCCATGCAGGAAAACGACAGGGATAACATATGGCAAACAGTGAAAAACATGCGGGAAGCCCCCGGGCTCGACGTAATCCGCATTTATGACAAGACCGGGACCATACGCTATTCCACCAATCGCAGCGAGACCGGCACGCAGGTCGACAAGCGTGCCGATGCCTGCACCATGTGTCACGGGGAATCGTCGACGTTCACGCAGACCAGCAGCGATCAGTTCATGCGTATCTATGACTCCCCGCGTGGACACCGAGTGCTCGGACTCATCACTCCCATTGAAAACCGACCCGGTTGCTCCACGGCTCCCTGTCACGCACACAATCCGAAACAGACAGTGCTCGGCGTGCTCGACGTACAGATGTCCCTCGAGGAAACCGACGCGCATGTTGCCTCACAGCAGCGCATCGCCTTCCTCCTCTCCCTCGCGGCGTTCCTCATCCTCGCCGGGGTCAGTGTGCTGCTCATCTATTTCTTCGTGCACAAACCGGTGAAATCGCTGATCGCCGGTACATCCGCCGTGGCTGCGGGGGACCTCTCGCATCAGATTCACCTTGAACGGAAAGACGAACTCGGGCAGCTCGTGACCTCGTTCAATAAAATGAGCGGGGAACTGCAGAGGGCAAAATCCGCGCTGGTCGAATGGTCGAATACGCTTGAAGACAAGGTTGAGGAAAAGACACAGCAGCTCAATCGCGTGCAGTCACAGATCATGCACATGGAAAAGATGGCGTCTCTCGGCAAGCTGAGCTCCATCATCGCGCATGAACTGAATAACCCGCTGGCAGGCATCCTCACCTATGCAAGGCTGATCGAGAAACGACTCGGCAAGGGTGAAGTTGATGCCGAGCACTGCGAACGCATGGGCAACGAGGTCAAGCTGATCGCTGACGAAGCCCGGCGTTGCGGCGACATCGTGAAGAATCTGCTCTTCTTCGCCCGTGGCGGAGAAGGGAAATATAGCCAGGCAGACCTGGGCGAAGTAGTGGACAAGTCGATCAAGCTCGTCCAGCACAAGATCAATCTCTACGAGATTCATCTCGAAGTACAGCTCCCGCATGACGCCCTTCTCGTCAACTGCGATCAGAATCAGATTCAGCAGGTCGTGCTCGCCATCATTATCAACGCCATAGAATCCATGCCCGAGGGCGGCAGGCTGCGCATCGCCCTGCTGCGGCAGGAGTCGCAGGCGGTGATACGGATCGCCGATACCGGCGTGGGCATCTCGCAGGAAGATCAGCAGCGCATTTTCGAGCCATTCTTCACAACCAAGGAAGAAGGACACGGAACGGGACTCGGGCTCTCGATTGCCTACGGGATCGTGCAGAGTCACGAGGGACGCATCACGCTGAAAAGCGCTCCCGGCAAGGGAGCGGAATTTACCATCATTATCCCGATCTCCGGTCCGGATACGCACAGTCAGGAGGACGCATGAGCGCATTCGATCCATCTGAAATCACCATCATGGTCGTCGACGATGAACTGAGTGTTCGCCAGTCACTCGAAGCATGGTTCCAGGATGACGGCTACAGCATGCTCACCGCGGAAAATGCCGCGGAGGCACTCAAACGCATGCAGGAGCAGCACATCGATATCATTCTGCTCGATATCAAAATGCCGGGGATGGACGGACTGGCATTGCAGGACAGGATTCGGGAGTTCAACCAGGATGTGATCATCATCATCATCACAGCGTTTGCGACAGTGGATACCGCGGTGCGCGCGCTCAAAGCCGGGGCCTTCGATTACACGACCAAACCCGTCGATCCGGACGAACTTTCCATTCTCGTGCGCAACGCTGTCGATCGCATCCGCCTGCAGCGGGAAAACACCGCGCTGCGTGAAAGCATCGATCATCTGCAGTTCGTTGACGATATCGTCGGTGACAGTCCGCAGATGCAGAAAGTTTTCGAACTTGTAAAGACCGTCGCCCCGACCGATTCGACCGTGCTCGTCCTCGGCGAAAGCGGCACAGGCAAGGAGCTGATCGCCCGCGCCATTCACATGAACAGCACACGCAAGTACTTCCCCATTATCCCCGTCAATTGCGGCGCCATCCCTGAAACGCTCATGGAGAGCGAGCTGTTCGGGCATGAAAAAGGTGCGTTCACCGGTGCGCAGTATCGTCGCAAGGGGAAGCTCGAGATGGCCCGTGGAGGCACGCTCTTTCTTGATGAGATCGGGACCCTCGGACTCAAATCGCAGGTCGACCTCCTCCGTGTGCTTGAGGATCGCGAGTTTCACCGCGTCGGCGGTGAACGCATGGTGAAGGCCGATTTCCGCCTGATCTGCGCGACCAACCTGAACCTCGAAGATGAGGTGAAAGCCGGGAATTTCCGGGAGGATTTATTCTACCGCATCAATGTGTTCACCATTTCCCTTCCCCCTCTGCGAGAACGGCAGACGGACATCCCGCAGCTTGCCCGGCATTTTCTTGAGAAGCACTGCAGGACGATGAACCGGACCGTGAACGACATCGCCCCGGAAGCGATGGACATTCTCAAAGCATACGACTGGCCCGGGAACGTGCGTGAACTCGTCAATGCCATCGAACGCGCCGTGGTGATCAACAAGTCGGGTACCATCACCCCCGACGATCTTCCGATGCAGATGGCATCACGTCCCGCCTCGTCTTCAGAGGACGTTACCCTCGCTGACGTGGAGCGGAGACATATCGAACGTATGCTGGCTAACTTCGACTGGAATATTTCGCGCACGGCCGAGCAGCTGCATATCGACCGCGTCACACTGTACAACAAAATCGAAAAATACGGTCTGAAGCGTCCCTGACCGTGCGCAGTATGCAGGTCGTCCGCATTATACCGCTCGGCGCGCATCCCCGGGATGTCTCTTTCCAGTCCCTCATCATGGGACTGGAACAGGTGCTGCCCCTGCAGTGCCGCGTAGAGGCGATTCCCATGGATATCGATGCCGCACTCGACTCGTCCCGCAAGCAGTACCACAGCACGGAATTGCTTGCGAACCTGGTTTCACTGCCCGAACGGGGTGAGCAGCGCGTCCTCGGTATCACCCCATACGATCTGTTCATTCCCGTCCTCACCTTCGTCTTCGGGCAGGCGCAGCTCAATAACCGCGCCGCGCTGTTCTCGACGTTCCGCCTCCACAATGAATTCTACGGTATGCCGCATGCCGCCGAGACGCTGCAATCCCGCTGCCTCAAGGAGGCGCTGCATGAACTCGGGCACACCTTCGGACTCCGGCACTGCCTTGAGCTGCCCTGCGTGATGAACTCCTCCACTTACGTCGAAGACATCGATCTCAAACCTGCGGATTTCTGTTTGCCTTGCCGCGAACATCTGCAGGACGTATGTTGACACCGAACCGCTGAAACAGGGAGCATGTTCAGCGATTGACACACAACATATGGGGAGACCGCAATGCGAGGCTTGACGCAGGCATTCTGTTTTGCGCTGCTCGCCGCCATCGTGTACGTGAGCACGTTCACGGCACCGCTGGCAGCACAGCAGCACTGGTACTATGATTTTGGAACGGGCGTTGACAGCTGCACACAGGGCGTCACAAAGCAGCTGCTGCCAGCACCACCCTCGGGAGACACACGCGTCCGCATAGGATCGCAGGGCGGAGGCGTATATCTCAGGCAGTCCGGCGCCAGTGCCATCGGCAGCGGCAGCGAGATGCTGTTGCGCGCACCGACCGGTTCTTCACTCAACAAAGCGCAGCTGTACGACTTCGCACCCGGTGATGCACTCACCCTTCGCTGCAGTATGCGCATCGATGGACTGCCGGGCGACATCTACCTGTTCGCAGGCAATGGCAGCTGCTTTTCGGACAACGGGGGATTTACCTCGGCCGAGGTGTTCATGGGGGTGCGTTGGAGCATCGACACGGCCGGAACGGTGACCATGCTCGTACGCAGATCCTCGGGATGGACTCCGCTTCCCGCTGCGCAGATCGCGCGCGGAAACGCTTTCCTTTTCGAACTGTACGGGAACAATGGAAACTCATCCCGAAGCTACGTGCACGATAGCGTGCAGACGGTAGCCGCGGGATGCTGTGACATCTGGCTGGGGGGTGTTCGTGTTGCTGACGATATCAGTAAAACAGGACTTCCCGATTCCGTGCTCATCGACTCGTTCATGTGGTATGCCGCCAAAAGCACGGCGAATCTTCTCGAACTCACGGTCGATGATGTGCGCTACCTCAACAGTATCGCCGCACAGCCACTCCCCGTGGAGCTGCAGCACTTTCGCGCCGCACGGAAATTCGATGCGGTGGAATTACAATGGACTACCGCGATTGAGCTGAATAACCATGGGTTTTACGTGCAGCGGCGCACCGGCGCAGTCAGCGAATGGGAGAATCGTGGATTCATACGTGGACAGGGCTGCAGAAGCAGTCCCATGCAGTACCGGTGGAGCGATACCAGCGTCTCGAAATATGCAGAATATGCATATCGACTTCGCCAGCAGGACCGCGATGGAAGCTGCCACTATTCTGCGACCTGCGTCGTGCCCTCCTTCCCGGAAGAGGCAGACAGGGTGCATTGCAGCGTATTCCCTCTTCCCGCCCGCGAAGCAATCTCGGTTGAAATTTCGCTTCCCGCTGCATCGACAATTACCATCCGAGCCGTCACGCTGTCAGGGGAGGTCCTGGCAGAACATTGCGCCGGACGCCTCCTCCCCGCCGGTCGACACGTTCTGTCCCTCCCCTGCAGCTCCTGGCCCAGGGGAATGCATATCCTCGAGATACACGGAGGCGGAATACACGCAGCCCATCCGATGGTGCTTCGCTGACAGTATAAAGTATCGCTGAATACTGTCCGGAAACCCCAATTTTGGAATTTTTTTTCGCTCGGATTTGACTTCCTCAATCCGGGCGTCTATATTTGTCCATACAGTTTAACCGTATGGTTAAATCAACCAGTTAAGGATATGTTAAGCGATCGCAGTTACTCAGAAAGCGAAGAGAAGATTTTCCTGGCCGCCATCGATGTATTCAGCAAGCGCGGGAAGCAGGGAGCGCGGCTGCAGGAAATCGCGGATCAGGCAGGATTGAACAAGGCGCTGATTCACTACTACTTCCGCAACAAGGAGCGGTTGTACGATGAGGTGTTCGTGTTCGTCATCCGCCATTTCTTCCTTCGTCTTGCATCGACTATTCCTGAAAACGCTTCGTTCGATGAGATGCTGAAGCACTTCATCGACCGGTACATGGATCTCCTGAGTGAGAAACCCGCGCTGCCGCTGTTCATTCTGCGCGACATCGCCGACGGTGAACCCCTGCTGGGAGCAAAGATGCGGGAGATCTTTCTTCCGGAGGGAAAGAACGTCCCTCAGGTATTCATCCGGGGCTTCGAGCGAGCGGTGCGCCAGGGTGAGATTCGGGACCTCGGCGCCGCACAGACGCTGATCACGGTGATGGGATCCTGCATTTATATTTTCGCGGCCTTCCCGGTGATTTCAGCGGTACTGCCTGAGATTGCAGAGCAGCGGACGGCATTTCTCGAAGAACGCAAGCGTCATATCTACGACATACTGATGAACGGACTCAAACCACGAACGGAGCTGCACTCATGAAATGGCTGTTCACTCCCTTCCTCCTCATCCTGCTTGGAACAAGTGCGGTTGCGCAGCGCGAACTTTCGCTCGCGGAGGCACAAGCACTTGCGCTCGAGCATTACCAGGATGTGCACCTGGCGGAACTCGCCGTGCAGCGTGCGGAGCAAGGTGTTGACGCGGTACGCGCCCGCAGGCTGCCCAGGCTCGATTTCGAAGCCGGGTACACGCATGTCAGCGAAACCGCAAGCATAGATTTTCAAATACCCGGCGTCCTTTCACGCAGCATTTCCTTCGGCGATGGCAACGTGTATGAGACTGCCCTCACCGCCAGCGTCCCGCTGTTTTCCGGTTTCCGGCTTTCCGCCATGCAGGACGCCGCGGAAACGCGCAGCAGTATCGCGCGGGAGGCACTGCAGGGTACGCGCACGGCACTGCGTCACCGCGTCGCCCTGCTCTATCGCCGCGCTCAACTCGCCCGGCGCAGCGTGCACATCTATGATGAACAGCTGCAGTGGCTGGGCAAACAGCTGGAAACGCTCAAGCAACTCTATGCCCAGGGACAGGTGCTGGCCTATGACACGCTGCAGCTTTCGACCCGCCGCAGTGCGCTCGACCTGCAGCGCAGTTCAGCGCTTGTCGAAGAACGCAACACCCTGCTCACACTCGGAGAACTGCTGGTGCAGTCCGCGGGGAGTTTTTCCATCAGTGAAGAAATCACCTACGACGAAGCGCCGCTTCAGGAGTATCGCGCGGGGAAGCTCGGAGACATGGCGCTTGAGAAACGTTCTGACTTCCGCATCCTCTCGCTGCAGGAAAAGCTCTACCGTGATGTCGTTCGCAGCGAGGAAGCCGACTACTACCCTTCCCTCCAGGCCTTTGCATCCTACCGGTATGGACGTCCGGGCGTCGATCAGATCAGCAATGAATGGATGGATTATTACACTGCCGGCGTAAAACTGCAATGGAACCTCTGGTCCTGGGGAGGTGATCGTGCGGAGGTGGCGCAGCAGCAAATCGCGTTGAAGGAAACCGAGAGCAAGCGCAGCCGGCTCCGCGGCAGAATACTCACGGGTATTGACCGCATCGTCAACGAACTCGACGTCCTGCAGGCAACACGATCCGTACTTGAACGCCAGGTCGAGGAGAACGCCACCAAGCAGCAGCTGGTCCGTGCCCGGTTTACGCAGGGACTGGCGACGGCGACGGAACTGGTGGACGCCGAAACCGCGACGACCACCGCCCGGTTGCAGCGCGAACAGAATGAAATACGCTATGCCATGAAGCTCACCGAACTTGCCGTTGAAACTGGATGGAATTAAGGAGTACCCGAATGAAAGCGCGCATTATCATACTCACCGTCACACTCCTCGCATTCTCCGCATGCGGCAACGGAAATGATGACGCCCTGCAATACACCGGCATCATCGACGCCAACACCGTTCGCGTGAGCGCAGAGACCCCGGGACGCATTATCGCCCTGGAAGCGGACGAAGGGAACACCGTCAAGCGTGGTGATCTTCTCGCCCGCGTGGAAACCGAGCGGCTCGATTACCAGCTCGCGCAGAGCGGTGCGCAGCAGATGGAACTGGCGCATCAGATAACTGCTGCGAAGTCCCGCCTGAATGCCGCACGCGTGCAACGTGACAATCTCGCAACACGTCTCGAGCGCTTCCGCGCCCTGCTCAAACAGGAAGCCGTAACCCGACAGGCCGTCGACGACCTGAGCACGCAGTTCGAAGCCGCCGAAGCGGAAATCGCCGCGGCAGAAGCTTCGCTGGCCGCACTGCAGAGCAAGACGGGCCAGATCGATGCGGGACAGGATATCGTCCGCAAGCAGTTGCGCGATGCCGATATCGTATCTCCTCTCGACGGCAACGTGCTTGTCCGCTACGCCGACCGCGGTGAACTGCTTGGCATCGGTTCCCCGGTCTTTGAAATCGCCGACCTTTCGGAACTGTGGACAAAAATCTACATACCGGAAAAGCGGCTGCCGGAGGTCATGCTCGGTCAGCGTGTCAGCGTGCGCATTGACGGGAGTGACGAGGTGCTGTACGGCACCGTCAGCTGGATTTCGGAAAGCGCGGAGTTCACGCCCAAATCCATCCTGACCGAAGAGACGCGTACCGCACTCGTTTACCCTGTCAAGGTCACTGTCCCCAACGACCGCCAGTTGCTGAAGATCGGCATGCCCGTCACTGTCACCATGGAGAAGGGTAAATCATGACACCGCTGTTGTCGGTGAAGGACTTCTCAAAATCCTATGGCTCCGTCCGCGCAGTGCAGAACCTCGACTTCGAGGTCGAAAAGGGAGAGCTGTTCGGACTGATTGGTCCCGACGGTGCCGGGAAAACCACCACCATGCGCTGCATCGTCACCCTGCTGCGTCCCGACAGCGGGCGTATTACGGTAGAGGGAAAAGATGCCGTGCACGAGAGCAAGGCCATCCGCGCGATTACCGGGTACATGCCGCAGCGCTTCTCGCTCTATACGGACCTCTCGGTCGGACAGAATCTGCGTTTCTTTGCCGACCTCTTTGCCGTACCGCGTGAGGAAATTCCGGTACGCATGGAGCGCCTCTACCGCTTCAGTCGGCTGGAGCCGTTCGCCGATCGTCTGGCAGGCAGGCTCAGCGGCGGAATGAAGCAGAAACTGGCACTGTCGTGCACGCTGATACACAACCCCGTGCTTCTCGTGCTCGACGAACCCACGACTGGCGTTGACCCCGTGTCACGAAAGGAATTCTGGGACATCCTCCAGGAACTGCGCGACCAGGGGGTGACCATACTCGTCAGTACCCCGTACATGGACGAAGCCATGAAATGCGACCGTATCGTCATCATGCATGATGGACGCACGCTCGCGCAGGGGACACCGGATGCGCTGATCAACTCCATGCAGTATCCCATTTATGCACTGTACGATCAGCGGCTTGTGAAGGATTACGAACAGCTCGCGCTTGCTCCGGGTGTGCGCTCCGTGCAAACCTTCGGCGACAGTCTGCATGTCACGACCGAGGCTGAGGTGACCGCTGACGACCTCACACGAGAGATCCAATCCCGCTTTGATGTGAAGTCCGAAGCGAAACGCATCGATGCTTCGCTTGAGGACGTCTTCATCTCGCTTATCGAGGAAGGAGCGGAACATGTCGACTGATCTCGCCGTCTCCGCGCGCGGACTGACCAAACGCTTCGGTTCCTTCACCGCTGTCGATGGTATTTCACTCGACGTACAGAGAGGAGAAATATTCGGCTTCCTCGGAGCCAATGGCGCCGGTAAGACGACGGCTATTCGCATGTTCTGCGGGCTGCTCCCTCCGAGTGCCGGGGAGGCGACCGTGGGCGGATTCGACGTCCGAGAACAGGCCCGCAGCATCAAGCAGTCCATCGGCTACATGAGCCAGAAATTCTCGCTGTACGACGACCTCACGGTTGCAGAGAACATTGAATTCTACGGCGGCGTGTACGGTCTGTCACGTGAAGAAATCATCATGAAAACCGACCGCATGCTCGACGAACTGAATCTTCGCGGACGCGAAAACACCATCACCCGCGCACTCCCCCTCGGCTGGAAACAGCGCCTCGCCCTCAGCGTCTCGCTGCTTCACGACCCCTCCATCATCTTCCTCGACGAACCGACGGGCGGCGTCGACCCGATATCGCGCCGTAACTTCTGGCGCATCATATACGATATCGCCGCCAGCGGGAAAACCGTGTTCGTCACCACACATTACATGGATGAAGCGGAGTATTGCGGACGCGTTTCCATTATGTACAAAGGACGTATCATCGAACTTGGTGCGCCAACGGAGCTGAAACGCAAATACGGTCGCGACAGCATGCAGGACCTCTTCGTGCATCTCGTCACGGAGGACGAACCTGATGAACAAGGCGAACCGGATGAACAAGGCGAACCTGATGAACAAGGCGAACCGGATGCACCGATCAATGCCGGATCCAGTATCCGGGGAGGCGATGCCTGATGCGCAGACGCCTGCTCGCAATCATCCGCAAGGAATTCATACATATCTTCCGTGACTGGAGAACGCTGCTGATTATCCTGCTCATGCCGATTCTGATGATTGTGCTGTACGGCTACGCCATCACACTCGATATGCGGAATATCAGCTTTGGCGTCATCGACGATGCGCGCACACCCGAGAGTCGCATGCTCATCGAGGCGTTCAGCGAGAACGGATTCTTCAAGCCCTATACGCAGGAAGTGAAGCGCGACAACATCGAGCATCTCTTCATGCGACGCGACGTCCATACCGTCATCATCATTCCGAAAGACTTCTCAAAGCAGCTCGCAAACAATCACCGCAGCACCATCCAGCTGATCATCGATGCGAGCGACAGCAATGTCGGGACCTTCGTCAGTAATTATGCCGCACAGGTACTGCGTCTCTACAACCAGCGGATGAATCGTGAACTGCCGCTGCTGTTTGAACTCTCACCGCGCATTTTCTACAATCCCGATCTCGACAGCACCAACTTTTTCGTGCCCGGACTCGTGGCACTTATTCTCATGCTCATATCCGCGCTCCTGACAAGCATCGCCATCACGCGGGAAAAGGAAACCGGAACCATGGAACAGATACTCGTCTCCCCCGTGAATGCGCGGGAGATCGTACTCGGCAAGGTTTTCCCCTATATTCTTCTCGGACTTTTCAATGCCGGAGTCATCCTCGTCAGTGCCTGGGTGCTGTTTGCCGTGCCCGTACGGGGCAGTCTGCTGCTGCTCGGACTCATGTCGCTTATCTATGTTTTCGTCGCGCTCAGCTTCGGCCTCATGATATCCACCGCGGCGAAGACACAGCTCATCGCCATGTTCGGAACGCTCATGGCCACGATTCTCCCGACCATCATGCTCAGCGGTTTCATATTCCCGATCGCCAGCATGCCGCAGGCGCTGCAGTACCTGGCAAACATCCTCCCTGCAACGTATTTCCTGATCATCATCCGCGCCATCATGCTCAAAGGCGTGGGACTATCGGCACTGTGGCCACAGGCACTTATCCTCGCAGGGATCGGCACGTTCCTTCTTCTCGTCGCGACGCGGCGTTTCAGTATGCGACTCGAATAATACATCAGCACGGCAGCCATGCAGCGCATCTACTATCTCATACAGAAAGAATTCCGTCAGATCTTCCGCGATCGTCCGATGATGGCCGCGCTGTTTGTAATACCCTTCATACAGCTCGTGCTTCTCGGGAATGCCATCACCACGGATGTCACGAACCTCGATATCGCCGTCTGCGATTTCGACCGCACACCCATGAGCCGGGAATTCCTGCGCCATTTCGGCGACACGGAATACTTCAATGTCGTCGCCATCGAGGACGACTACGCATCCCTCAAGCATTTGCTTGATGAAGGAAAGGTCAAGTTCGCCCTGGTGATTCCCGAACACTTTCAACGTGATCTCGTCGGGGGTGAGCGTCCCGCAATTCAGTTGCTGATCGACGGCATTGACGGCAACAGCGCCGGTGTCGCCATCGGCTACCTCTCCGCCATCGCCGAGCAGCATCAGGTCGATCTCATCCGTATGGAGCCGTCGATGGGACGTGCCCTCCGCACGGCCACCGTGGTCAGCGCAGAGCCCCGCTTCTGGTACAATCCGGAAATGGAAAGCAAGGTGTACATCGTGCCCGGCATCGTCGCCCTCATCCTTCTGATCATCACCGTCTTCCTGACGAGCATGGGCATCGTGCGAGAAAAGGAAATCGGCACACTTGAGCAGCTTCTCGTGACCCCCATTCGCTCGTACCAACTGATACTCGGAAAGATCATTCCTTTCAGCATCCTGGGCTTCATCGAAATGTCCGTCGCCATCGGCTTCGTCTACCTGATTTTCGGCATCGGCGTTGAAGGCAGCCTGTGGCTGCTGTTCTTTGAGTCGGCCATCTTCATCCTCACCACTCTCGGTGTCGGCATTTTCATTTCCACCATCTCGGAAACTCAGCAGCAGGCCCTGTTCGTCGGCTGGTTCTTCATGATCTTCGCCATCCTGTTGTCGGGCTTTTTCATCCCCATCGCCAACATGCCTGATGTCATCCAGTATTTCACCTACCTCAATCCCCTTCGATATTTCATGGTGATCTTGCGGGAAATCTACCTCAAGGGCACACCGATTCAGTATCTGCTCCCTGAAACAGCAGCCATGATCGGCTTCGGTGTCACCGTCTTCAGCGCCGCCGTCATCCGCTACCGCCGCGTACTTAAGTAAATCAATCTGGGGGAACACGGATTCTCACGGATCGTACAGATCTTCACTGAGGAAAGTCGGAAGCCGGATTTGTCAACAAGTACGGCAGCTGATCAGGAATTCGTTTTCAACTGCCATCTTTGTATACAAGTTCGGCCTGCCCCTTTCTCCGTGAAAATCCGTAAGACCCGTGAAAATCCGTGTTCCCCTTAATTTCTCCCAAAATAAGTTCAGCCCTTTTCGATCGGTGGTGGAAGGACCAGAAGGAAAAAGGGCTGAAGGAGGATATTATGCACGCATTGATACGCCCGGGGCGGTACATTGTTGCATGCTCGGGGAGATTTTATTGGTCATAAATCGGGTACTATGCAGAGCGCTCCGGCGAATGATCACCGGAGCGCTTTGAAAGGGTGGAAACTGCCGCGTTCAGCGGCCGGAGCGATGCTCAGCGGAGCACATTCCCTTCGGCATCTACGACAACGACATTGCCCCAGTTGAGGGCTCGTATGCCCTGCTCGATTTCAGCGAGATCACCGACGACGACGGTGATGGCGTGCGGGAAATTAAAGTATTTCTTCGCAGCGCTGGTGACGGTTGACGGTGTCTGTTTTTCAATGGCGGGGATGTATCTGTCGAGATCGTCGATTGGAAGCCCCATGGCCAGCACATGCGTAATCTGTCCGAGCACCATGTCGTTGCTCTCGAAATTCTGCACATAGCCACGGGAGAGGTTTTTCTGCATTCCCTCAAGTTCCGTCTGCGTGACAGGAATGCTTCCGCTGATACCTTCGATTTCCTTGCGGAATTCAACCAGTGCTTCAGGAGTGAATTTCGTCTGCACACCTGCCATGGCGGACCAGTAGCCATAGTCCTTCGCATTGACCATGTGACAGAATGCACCGTACGCGTAGCCCTTGTCTTCGCGGATATTGAGATTGAGGCGCGACGAAAATGCGCCGCCCAGCAGTCCGTTAGCCAGATTCAGCGCGTAGTAGTCCGGAGTCTGGCGCTCGGGAGCGACAGAACAGATGCGTACCTGCGATTGAGGTGCGCCCTGCTTGTCTACCAGGTACACCGTCTGTTCGGCTGGTGCTGTTGCGGGAGGCATGGTGACGTCGGGAATGGCGCCCTTCTCCCACGCACCCAGGTATTCCGATGCGAGGTCGCGCGCTTCGTCCATGGTAATATCACCGACAAACATCAGTACCGCGTTGTTGGGTCTCCAGAATTGCTCCCAGGTTTCGCGAAGATCGGAGGTGGTCAACGCGTTGATCGAAGATTCCGTACCGCTGGAATTGCGTCCGAGGGGATGGTTCTCCCCGAACAGCATGCGCATGGCAATGTTGTTCGCGATGCTGCCCGGGTCACTCATCCTGCGCTTGAGTCCATCAAGCGATCGCTTCTGCAGACGGGCGAATTCTTCCTCATCCATCGCCGGATGCAGAACGACATCGGCCATGATGGCAAATGAAGGTTTGAGATTCTTCGCGAGACTGCTGAGGGTGACGCCGGCACTGAATTTGCTTCCATTGACGCGAAGACTCGATCCATACTGATCGAGATCGCGCTGCAGTTGCAGTGCATCGCGTGAGGTCGTGCCTTCATCCATGATTGCTGCGGTCAGCGAGCTGCGTCCCGCCTTTTCCGCCGTCTCCAGCACATCCTGCGTCTTGATCATCAGACTGGTGGAAACCACAGGCAGGTCCGGCCGCGGGGTGACAACGATTTCGAGTCCGTTATCCAGCGTACTGCGCTGCGTTTCGGGTGCCTTGAAACTCAATTGTCCATCGGTGGAAGGAATGACCGTGCGATCGAATTCTTCAGCATCGGGACGACCGGAAGTTTCCGGCGTGATATATATCTCAAGCCTGTGCGCATCCGCGATCCACTTGCGGAACGTGGACACGACATCCTCGGCCTTCACGTTCTGATAGCGATCGAAATCCTTCTGGAAATAATCCGGCTCCCCGAGAAAAGTGTTATACGAATTGAGACGGTCCGCAATACCTCCGAAACCTCCGATACGCTCGAGTCCACGCAAAAAGCCCATCGCCATTTCCGAACGAATACGCTGCATTTCCTCTTCGGTGGGACCCTTGGCGAGGAAGGACGCCATCTCTTCATCAACGATTGTTTTGATCTTTTCCAGATCCGCTCCCGGACGCGCGACGACTGTGATCGTAAATTCGCCGCTTATTTCCCGGCAGCTGTTTGAAATGCGCACGCTGTTGGCAAGCTGCAGATCGCGCACCAGCCTGCGATTGAGATACGAGGTCTTCCCGTGTCCGAGGATGGATGCGGCAAAATCCAGCGGCGCCTCTTCCTTCGAGAACATCGGTGGCGTGGGATAGACGAGCTGCAGCATGGCCATGGGAACGCGGTCTTTCGCCATCACCTGCTTATTGCGATTGAGGGTCGGGATATTCACTCCCGGACGCGACAGCGGCTTGCCCGGCGCAAGCGGACCGAAGTACTTGTGTACCAGTTCCTTTGCATGCGCAGGATCGAAATCGCCGACGAGTGTGAGCGTGCAGTTATTCGGCACATACCAGGTATTGAAGAAATCCTTGACGTCATCGAGCGTCGCATTTGTGAGATCCTCAATGGAGCCGATGACCGTGTGTGCGTAAGGGTGTCCGGCGGGATACAGATTATCCGCAACGAGATACTTCACCGCACTGTACGGCGAATTATCACCCTGCCGCTTTTCATTTTTCACCACGTC
The DNA here is from genome assembly GCA_020444325.1 of bacterium. Taxonomy (NCBI): domain Bacteria; species bacterium. The sequence continues at coordinate 445,737 of JAHLLD010000002.1, read as the reverse complement.
CTGCTGATTGGTGAACTTCTCTTCGGTGAGTGCGTCATCAAGGAAGCCCATGCGATCAGACTCCAGCCACAACGCATACTCGAGCGAAGTGCTGGGCACCGTCTCAAAGTAGTTCGTCCTGTCATTGTTTGTTGTCCCGTTCACTCCCCCGGTGCGGAGATTCGCGCCAGCCTGTTCGGCAAGCTGAAGATACTCACCCACGACGTGCTTGGATCCCTGGAACATCATGTGCTCGAAAAGATGGGCGAATCCGGTCTTTCCAGGCTTCTCGTTCTTCGAGCCAACATGATACCAGAGATTCACATTCACTGCAGGAATTTTCTTGTTCACGCAGAGGATGACCTGCAGACCATTCGACAGCGTGTATTTCTCATAATCGATTTTAGGCAGTTGCTGTGCCGTGCTGTTCGCTGTAATGAACAGAACGGAAAGCGCGAGGATAAACCAACGGAACATTTCTACACTCCTGATATCTTTGGGGAGATGAGAGCTATCCTGAATAATACGGGGAAATCCGGAAAAAGTTGTGCTCCCGCAAGGATATCAGGCTATGTGATGGTGCTCACGAGGCGTTTTCCTTGCCATTGATCGATGAAACTGCAGTGTGCTCGGATAAAGCCGGAAAGACCAGGGTAAATTTGGATCCCTTATTCTTCTCGCTCTCGACCTCAATGCGGCCATTGTTCAGTTCGACATACCGTTTGGCAAGAGCGAGTCCGAGTCCCAGGCCCTGATATTTCTTGGTGTACCCCTGGCTTTCCTGCGCAAACTCCGTAAAGACATACGGCAGGAAATCCTCGCTGATGCCAACCCCATTATCCTTGACCGAGACGTGAATCTCCTGCTCTACAACCCCTGCTCGGATGATGATACCACCCCGCTCCGAGTATTTGATGGCGTTTTCAAGAATGTTCGTGAGTGTCTGAGACACCATGTAATGATCCGCTTCGATCATGAGCGGGTCATCTTCAATCATAAGGACGCTTGTGAGGCCTTTCTCCAGAAAAGCGGCTTGCATTTCACGGTTGATATTCTTCACCACCTCGGCCAGGCTGAACTGCTCGAAGTGTGCTGTCAGTCCGCCCGATTCAATGTGGCTCAGATCGAGAATATGGTGCACGGTTTTGAAAAGTCGGCTTCCGCTTTCCTCCACGATGTGGAAATACTCTTTCTGTTCCTCACTGAGATGGTCGGCAAGGGAATCTTCCAGCAGCGAGGTGAAACCGAGAAGCGAATTGAGTGGTGTTCGAATCTCATGCGACATATTTGCGATAAAGAGGCTCTTGACACGAAGAGCTTCCTGCGCAAAACGCAATGTCTCTTCACGTTCGCGTTCATGTTTCTTTCGCTCGGTAATGTCGCGCACCACGGCAAACACGCGTACGCGGTCGAAGCTCTCAATTTCTGACAACGTGAGGTCGGCAGGGAACTCCGATCCATCCGTTCTCCGGCATATGCGTTCAACAACCTGGGAGCGAGAGGATTCCTCTTTCCGATCCTGGGCGATTGCGAGAAGTTGATCGCTGTCGAGGTCCGCAATCAGGCCCTTGCAGGCCGTGCCCATATGCAACTCGGAATCGAGAAAGAACATGGATGCCGCAGCGCTGTTCCAGATCAAGAGCCCACCATCCCTGTCGAAACCGAGAATGGCATCTTTCGCCGTCTCAGCAAGGACGCGAAAGCGCCGCTCACTGACCATCAGGTCACGTTCAGCCTTGACTTTATGAGTGATATCCTCAAGTGTTCCCTCGTAATATTGAATCTCACCATCTTCATCCGGGACGATAACCGCATTTTCACGCACGTCGATCCAGCTTCCGTCATGCCGACGAATACGGGTCTCATAGCCACTGACGGCTTTGTACCGGGTCATGATCCGTTCAAACTCGGTGCGATTGTACGCAAACTGTTCAGGCAGATTGCCGGACTGCAGTTCTTCCAGAGAATCACATTTCAGCATTTCAAGCAGGGCGGGATTCGCGAAGACAATCTGTCCATCACGGGTGCTCCGGTAGATGCCAACCGAGAGATTGTTGTACAGCGTCCGCAATTCCATCTCACTTTGATGAAGCGCCGCAAGCACTTCCTGTTCCTCGGTAACATCGTGGAGAATCAGAAGGACGTTTGATTCACTCTCATGCAGCAGTTCCGGGGCGTTCGCGCGCAACGAGACCCAGAGAAAGCTCCCATCCTTTCGCATCAAGCGGAATGGTTCGGTGTTCGAGGGGACACCCTGATTTCGGGAAGACGCAACAATGCGCTGCGCAGCCTTCCTGTCGTCCTGATGAATCAACGTCAGAAATTCTTTTCCCTGAAGCTCTTCTTTCTGGTAGCCGAGATATGAAGCACCAAACTGATTCGCCGCCACAATGCGGTTTTCATCATCGAGCGTGCAGTAAATGTCAGGGGCAAAGTCAAAGAGGAACTGATACTGCCTGCGGCTCTTTTCAAGAGCACGCGTGCGCTCTCGGACGCGGTTTTCCAGCTGGCGATTTTCGACACGCAACGACTCTTCCGCGACCTTCAGGCGCAGCATCGCGTTGATCTGTGCGATCAATTCCCCTTCATCGATGGGCTTGGACAGAAAGGCTTCCGCGCCCTGTTCAAGACCGTACACCCGGCTCTTGCTGTCGGTGTGATACGCTGTAAGCAGTATGATGGGGATGTACATGGTCTCCGGTTTGCTCTTCAGAAGTGAGCAGACCTCAAAGCCGTCCATTGCTGGCATGGAGATATCAAGAAGGATCAGGTCGGGGCGCAATCGCACCGCCTTTTCGATGCCTTCCACACCAGACATCGCGGTAATGATTTCGTCTTCAGGTCTCACATTTTTGAGAATGGCCTGCAGCGAAATCAGATTGTCTTCGCGATCATCAATGGCAAGAAATCTATGCATACCGTTCACTGTCTCCGACGAAATGAATGGGGGGCATCAAGCTCAGTTCACTTTGAGCATGGAGTAAAGAATTGCAAGAAGTTCTTCCTCGCCGACAGAACCTTTGAGCATGAGGCGCAGATGCGCGTCACTGTCAAGCAGTTCTTTTTCTTCGCGCGTGAGATTCTTGGCCGTGAGCACCAGAACGGGCAGATGTTGCGTCTGTTCAGCGGAACGCAGCATTTGCAGCACACTGAAGCCATCAATCTCCGGGAGCATCAGGTCGAGTATGAGGAGATCGGGATTGAAACTGCGTACCTGTTCAACAGCATTGACTCCGTGCGTGAGCGACAGCAGCTCAAACCCTTCGTCTTCGAGCACCGCGCGAAGCTGCAGGACGATCGCTTCGTTGTCTTCAAGGATGAGAATCCGTTTTGAACGTTCTTCGACAAGCGCAGGTTTTATGAGTGGAGTCAGCTCAGCCCGTGGAGCAGTTTTTATTCTGCTTCGCATTTTCTTCGGAAGGGTGACGGTAAAGCACGACCCCTTCCCCAGCTCACTATCCACGACGATACTGCCCCGCATGTGTTTTACCGCTTTCGACGCGATCGAGAGTCCGAGTCCTGCACCCTCATACCTCCGCGAGGTACTGCCATCAACCTGCCTGAATTCTTGAAAAATATGCGGCAGGTCATCTTTCGCGATACCGATACCGGTGTCGCGAACGGAGATCTTCACTTCGCTGCCGGCATCCTCAACCGTGATCCGCACCTCACCAGCATCTGTAAATTTGAAAGCATTTGCAAGCAGGTTCTGAACGATGAGCCGCACGTTCTTTGCATCCAGCGCAACATCGACGGGTTCGACAGGGAATTCCATGTGCATTGCGATGCTTTTGTCCTGCGCCAGAGTCTCCAGATTTCTGCTGATATCGCCAATCAGGCTGCTGATATTGAATTCTGAAATTTCTGACTCGATATGCGTGCTTTCCAGTCGTGCAAGATCGAGAAGATCATTGATCAGCGAGAGCAGTTCCTGTGCATTTCGCTGTACGATTGAGATGTATTTGATCTCTTCTTCCGACATTCCACTGTCGGCACGCTGTTCGAGAACGCGGGAGAGTGAGAGGATGGCGTTGAGCGGCGTGCGCAGTTCATGGCTGATGTTCGAGAGGAATTGACTTTTCATGGCATTGGCCTGTTCCAGCTCCCGTTTCTGTTCCTCCAGCATCTGATTCTGGTACTGCAGCTCTTCGGATTGCTGTTGCAGTTCTTCGGCCATGGATTCGAGTTCCTGGTTTTTATCCTGCAGTTCGGACGTCAGTTGTTCGCGGACTTCCCAGGCCTGGACGCGCTGCAGAATGGACGTCAGTTCCTGCTGCAGCATGGCGAGGGACTGCCGTTCCGTCTCGGAGAACGGCCGCTGTTTTGCTATCAGCAGCGCACCAAGCATGTCTTCGTCGTTGCCCAGCGCCAGAGTAGCCAGTTCCGACGGATGTGCGGTTCCCGCAATCGTTTCAAACTTTAGAACGTCCGGCTGCTCCAACCGCAGCAGGCTGAAATTCGAGCGCAGCATGGCCTCGCCCAGTTGTCCCCCTGGATGCTGCATGTCAAACTGCGGCAGAACTGCAAGTTCGCTTCCAGTCGCAGCGAACGGCGACATTTTCTGTGTCGTACGATCAGCCAGGTACAACGCCGTAATCATGGCATTCATTTCCCTGTTCAAGACCTTGCACAGCACTTCACCGAATTCCGGCAGATTACGGACGACGGATACCGTACTTATTATTCCAGTGCCCTTGTTGGCGACGGCAACACGGGTCTCAATACTCTGCGCCATTTCGTTGAACGCATTGCGCAACCTTCCGAGTTCGTCGAGCCGTTGCTTTTCCACCCTGACAGAATACTCACCACCGGCAATCTGCTGCGCCGATCGCACCAGTTCACGCAACGGTTCGGTTGTGCTGCGGGTGAGGAAATACGCGACAAGAATGCCAAGCAGGATGGCTGTCAGAAAACCGAGAACGATGTTTCCGATTCTGTCATAGTAAGGCTGATGCAGTTCCTCTACATCCTGCTTCGCTACGAAACCCCAACCGAGCCTGGGGAGATAGCTGTATGCTGCGATTACCTCGACCCCTCGATAATCCTTGGCCTGCACGACACCAGACTGTGCATTGCGGGCGAGCGAGGCTGGAACGGCATCAATGCGTCTTCTGAGCGCAGCCGCGGCATCGTGACGCAGGGCGGTCACTGCGACACCATCTTCATTGACAATCAGCGTTTCCCCCGTTTCCCCCAGTCCTGTCGAGTTCCGAATCATGCTTGTCAGGGATGCCGAAAGATCGATCTGCAGGACAAGCATCATCCTCCGTGCAGGTCGTGTGGAAATGGGAATCACGCAGTACATCGATGGCTGGCCGCCAATTGATGCAGACGGAAACGCGTCTGTAAAAACGACCTCACGCTCGTCAATATGCCTTGGAACATGATTGAAATATTGCCAGACGTTCCCTTCCATTTTACGCACTGAACTCAGTTTGATCACCCCCTCCTCGAAATCAATGACCATCCCGGTCTTGTACGCACTGTATCTGTCACAGATTTCCTGCAGAAAGTCCCGCACCGCTTCGAATTCCCCATCATTGGATGCGACACCATCGCCCTGCAGCAGAAGTGTCGCACTCCTGACCAGAGGTGCCAGAGTGGCGTAGGTCTGCATGTCTCCCGTGCGCTCATCCAGCCAGGAGTCGATTTCCCTGATCTTCAAATCCCGGACTGCAATGAGTTTGTGTCGCCCGGCCTCATTGATGGTGTGGACTTCACCATAAAAATCGAAGATAAAGAAGCATAAAAGAGGAATAATTCCGATGAGAAGGAGCGAGAGAAGGAATCTGCCACGGAGGGAATGAAAATGCATACTTGGGAATGGCATGTTCTGTCTCGGATCGATTCTGATTATTTCTTTTTGTAGAGTGGGAGTCCGTGCGCGAAGTGCTGGTACTGCCCCTCGGCCGTATCGGGGAGATTTTCATACTCCCCGAGCGCAAGATAGCCGCCATGCTGCAGTGCGGAATTCAACCGCTGCACAATGGTTTTCTGCATGGGCGGTTCATAATAAATCATCACGTTTCTGCAGAGGATGAGATCGTAGGTATTGAAGAGTGCTTCCGGCGGTCCGGGATTCCCCTCCCGTACGAGATCATGCTTTGCAAAACAGATCATCTCCCTGAGTTGCTGGCTGACCCGAAACATCGCCCCTTCCCGTGTAAAGAACGTCTGGATATCACCGAAGCGCAGGTTCTTGACTTCATCGGGATTGAAAAGTCCCTCCTTCGCACGCTGCAGGGCCCTGGTGTCGATATCCGTTGCGAGGATAAACACGCGAAACCCCGCCTCCTTGAAGTGGGACATTTTAAGCAATTGCATTGAAATGGAATATGCCTCCTGACCCGCAGCGCATCCGGCGGACCAGATACGGACAGTGCGCTGACCGAGTGTCTGCTTCTGCCTCACGATTTCAGGCAAAACGTGATGCTCGATATTTGCAAACAGCCAGGGATCACGGTTGAAACTGGAGAGCGGAATCGAGAATGACTGCTCAAACAACTCCCGCTCGTCAACATCATCATGCAGCAGATTCAGATACTGTTCAAAGGATGTACAGTGCGTAGACAACATACGTGCCTGCACTCTCCTCTTTACAAAGGGAGACCGGTATCCGTTGACGTCAATGTTGGCCCGATGAACAATTGCGTGTGAATATTCAATGCTATCCATACAACAGGCCCTCCGGGGACTGAACTTATCCGCGCTTCGACAAGAAGATAATACGCACTAATTATCCTAAATGCAACAAAAACAGACAGAAAGGCTGCCATCCGGTGACAGGTGCAGTTCTCAGGCAATGCCTGCACACATATCCGAAAGTGGCGGGTTGAATGATTCCATGTACAATTCGAAATACAGCGTATCCCCCACCTTCTCCACCACGCCCGATTTTTCGATGGTGTCTTTGTACGTGGCGTAGCAGCGGAGGGCCGATTTCATGGCTTCGATGTCGGCGGGACGCAACGGCTGGGCGCAACCGATTTCTTCGGGAGTGGAATGTTTGAGACGAATCTTGCCGTCCTCGAATGTCGGCTCTCCACTGTCGGGAACGGTAAGCAGCGCCAGGCGGCGGAGCGGCAGCCCTTCATCGAGAAGTTCCAGGTACACTCGCTTGACGATCGCATGCGTCACCAGGTGATCGTGAAAACCGCTTATACCGTGTACCGCGTAGCTGACGATGATGTCCGGCTGAAGCTTCCTTATGAAATCGGCGATGGCGCGTTCGAGTATACGCGGGTCCATCTGCTTGAGTCCGCTGTCAGGATAATCCCACACGGTCATCGACGACAGCTGCAGCGTCTTTTCAACCGCCTGCATTTCTTTGAGACGGATTTCCCCCATTTCCTCGATGCTCAATCCAAGGTCATGCCGCACACGTGTCGCGCCCCCGCGCGTGAGCGTGAGCAGATGTACCTGGTGTCCCACATCCAACTGTTGATGCATGATGCTGGCGGGACCGAAAGATTCGTCGTCAGGATGCGGAAATATATACAGGATGTTCATGATCAGCCTTTCAGCCTGTGGTGAGCACTTTCCAGGGATTGGCGCTCGCAGGCAGAATAATGAGATGTGTTGTTACGGTACACACTACGACGAGACGGGAAAGAATGCAAGGGTGTCCCTGCGCAACCCTCTCTGCCGAAAATATGCAGTTTCTGCATATTTTCATTTGCGGAAGGGTACCGGGAGGGGAATCAGCGGGCGATACAATATGCAGTATCTGCATATTGTATCGCTCGGGTTTCGACACACGCATGTAACTTCCATGCAGCGATGCGGGTTATGGTATGGGAACTTCGACATACGGGAATGCAGTCTTGAGAGGCAGGCTTTTCTACATCCTCATTATCTGTCCGGCCTTCCTCGCCATGGTCTCTTCAGCCCATGCACAGGTACGATGGACGGATATTCCTCGTCCCGCCGAGCCCATGGCTCCCATTCACTTCCCGGTGTATGTGACGGAGGATAACGGCATGTACGCCATCACATTCTTTACGGATCTCTACTACAGTGCGGATGAAGGCATCCACTGGTCGCCGGTCGATGTTCCGAGACCGATGTTCTGGGATGGTATCGATCTGGCCGATCCCCTCAACAGCGCTGTCCCTTATGTGCTCACGCATACCGGGATCGCACTGCTCGACAGCATATATGCGAGGCCTCTTCCTTCGTTCGACTCACTGTATGTCGCATCCATGTACACCGACGAGAGCGCTGCGCGGAGGCACCTGCTGGTTTCATCACGTTTCTATTCGCCGATCCACTTCCGCTCGCTCGACAGCGGCGAGAGCTGGGAGCGGCTCACGGATACCGAACTTCCGTTTCCCGTGAGCACCTCCACCTCGCGTTTGATACGGGATACGCTCTATACGACGACCGCATCGGGTGAGTGCCATTTCGTGACATGGGAAATGGACGCGTTCGTCCAGCTGCCGTATACGGCCCTTGATCCGTCCGCAACGCCCTGGGTGCTGGGTGACGGCATCATGATCATGCAGTACGATTCGAGCGTGGTGCGAAGCAGCGACGGCGGGAACTCGTGGTTCGATTCGCGGGTGGGACTCCCTTCCATTCCCGTCAGTATTGAAAAATGTGTGCGGTCCGTCGACGGCTCCATTTACATCCTGCTGAATGATAAACACGACTACCAGAAGCTGTTTCGCAGTGCAGACAGAGGACGCACCTGGAACCAGGTCTATCGCAATGGCGATGGACGCATCACCGATTTCCAGCTTCTTCGCAATGGTGAAATCCTGTGGTACTTCGGATCGGTGGCCTTCGCACGCAGTGATGGACTCGCCATGGCAGTGGACGTTGACCGACCGCCTATCCCCTCGCTCCCCGGCCTGTATCCCAATCCCCTGCGCAGCGGGGAGTCCGTCACCGTACTGCTCGGCGAGAATCCCCCGATGAACTGGGAGTGCTCCATCATCGATGCATCCGGCCGCAATCTTCATCGTCGCAGCGTCAGCAGTGATCGCACGGGAGCGCTGCATCTGCACATCCCTTCCCGGCTGTCCCCGGGCAGTTACTTCCTCCTCCTCCGATCCGGTACACACATCCATCTGCATCGCCTGCAGTTGCGCTGAAGTATCGCCGGATGATGGAATTCCGGCTGTCTCCTTTCCCTTCCGCCGGCATTGCGTCTCAGCGCTTTTGCGTACATTGCATACATCATTCCCGGCTGCGTATCGTCTGGCGCCGCGGTGAATACATACCTACCCTATTTCCGAAGCAGGAGTTTTCGTGATGGATTCCGCAATCATGCATGATTTCATAGCTGGCATCGAGCTTTTTCAGGACCTGGAGCCGGAGCAGAAAAGCATTCTTTTCGAGCAGTTCGAGGTGAAAACGTTCGCGAAGGACGAACTGCTGTTCGCGGAGAATACGGACAGAAGCTATCTCTGGATCATCTATGAAGGTGAAGTGGAGCTGTTCAAACGCACTCCTTTCGGGGAAGAAAAACGTATCTCCATTTTCACCCGGCAGGATTTCCTCGGCGAAGGTGTGCTGATGGACGATTCGCCGCATGCCACTTCTGCGCGTGCACTGCTGAAAACCACCGTGTTTGCACTGAGCCGCGAGCGTGTGTCGAAGGTGTTCGACGAGCACGGCAGCATCGGTGTGAAAGTGCTTTCCCGCGTGGCGAAAGTCATCTCGCGCCGCATGCGTCAGATTACCACGCATGTTGCCAACGTGGCGACGCAGTATGAAAGCGGACGCACCCGACGCGAGCACGATTTGCTCGGCGACCGCGACGTGCCCCATGAGCGCTTCTACGGCATTCAGACCCTGCGGGCGACCGAGAATTTCAATATCAGCGGCGTGCCGCTCAGCTTCTATCCTTCCCTGATTGAGGGAATTGCGATGGTAAAACTCGCAGCAGCGCGGGCGAATCATGATCTCGGACTGCTGTCCAAACCCGTGGCCGACAGCATCGTGCAGGCATGCATGGACATCATCAACGGTCGCCTGCACACGCATTTCGCAGTGGATATGATTCAGGGCGGCGCGGGAACGTCGACGAACATGAACGCAAATGAAGTCATCGCCAACCGGGCGCTCGAAATTCTCGGTTACGACAAAGGCGAATACAAAATCGTTCATCCCAACAACCATGTGAACCTTTCGCAATCCACCAACGACGCCTATCCTACTGCCATCAAGCTCGCCCTGCTGCGCAGCACCGAACCCTTCATCGCAGTGCTCCGCGACCTCATCGGGGCGTTTCGCAACAAGGCGGAGGAATTTTCAGGGGTGCTGAAAATGGGTCGCACGCAGCTGCAGGACGCCGTGCCGATGACGCTGGGACAGACCTTTGAAGCCTGGGCTGTGACGCTGGAAGAGGAAATCGACCGTCTGCATGAGAACGTCAAACTCTTCCTTGAAATCAACATGGGTGCGACGGCAATCGGGACCGGCATCAACGCCGTGAAGGGATACGAAGAGAAAGTCGTCGCCCACCTCCGCGATGTCAGTGGTTTTGAAGTGCGTTCGGCAAAGAATCTCGTCGAAGCGACGCAGGACACCGGCGCTTTCATCATGTTCTCTTCCGCCATCAAGCGGCTGGCGGCGAAGCTGTCCAAGATCTGCAACGACCTGAGGCTGTTGTCGTCGGGTCCGCGGGCGGGACTCAATGAAATCAACCTGCCCCCGATGCAGCCCGGTTCCTCGATCATGCCCGGCAAGGTCAATCCCGTCATCCCGGAAGTTGTCAACCAGATCGCATTCAAAGTCATCGGCAACGATCTCACTGTGACCCTTGCCGTGGAAGCCGGTCAGCTCGAACTGAACGTCTTCGAACCCGTGATCGTGCAGAGCATTTTCGAGAGCATGGAGATGCTGAAAAACGGCATGAACACGCTCAACCACCGCTGCGTCAGTGGCATCACCGCCAATGCCGATCACTGCCGTGCAATGGTGCAGAACAGCATCGGACTCGTCACCGCCCTCAATCCTGTCCTCGGCTACGAGGCCTGCTCCGGTCTTGCCAAGGAAGCGCTGGCATCAGGCCGCGGCGTATACGAGCTCGTACTCGAGAAAAAGCTGCTCTCACGCGAAGAACTCGATCAGCTGCTCGCACCGGAAAATATGGTGGGATAAACCACAGGGAATTCATTGTTTACGAAATCGTAAGTCTGAATTCATCCGCCTGTAAGTATCAACGCGTAATTTGACGAAAGATAGCGCGGCTTCGGACCATCTGGAGGCGCACATGCAACGTCAACTTCTTCTCGCGGTTTTCATTTCCTTCTTTCTCCCTCTGTCCAACACCTGTGCACAGGAAGGCGGACAGGCACTCTTTCTCGACAACATTGACTACACCGAAGGTGGTGATTTCGTCTATTTCCCGGAGCATGACTTCGGATTTACAGACGAAATAACTGTTGCCGCCTGGATTCGCTGGGAGACTCCTCCCACCAATACCATCACAAATCCTCACGAGCCCACGCAGAATAAGTGGGCAAATCTGGTCACCATCGATTATCACGACGATATCGATGAGGGCATTTTCTGGCTGCAGCACAACAGCGGAAATACAAAGTTCGAATGGGCAGTCCGCACCGGCAGCTCACGGAAATTCATACAATCCTCCACGGTACCCTTACAGGGCATCTGGTACTACCTCGTCGGAGTTTTTGACGGGAATCCAGCAGAGGGCAACACCAGCATGCGGTTGTATATCAACGGCGTGCAGGAAGCATCGGCCAATACCGGACAGATCAGCGGCAATCTCAAATCCCACAACGGCCGCATGCGCCTGAATCTGGGACGCATTCCATCCGACTACCGGCTGTTTAACGGACAGATGGACGAGGTGCGAATCTGGAAACGTGCGCTGTCGCGCGAGGAAATCCGCAAGCAGATGCACAGTGCGCATACGGTCAATACGCAGGATCTGGTCGCGTATTATCCGATGAATAATACTTCCGGGACAACCGTGTACGATTCCACCGGGAATCAGAACGGCACCTTCTACACCCTGCTCGTTGATGTACACTCCACCGCGAGTAATCTCTGTGATGCCATTCCGTTTTCAGACTTTACGACTTCGTCACCCTGGGAAATCGCTGATGCGGACAAACACTGGGACGGCTATGAACTGAGCGGTCTTCCGACCCTGACGGTATCCGGCGCAGGAGTAAACCAGGAAAACGCGATTGTCTCGCATACCTGCAACACGCTGGAGCTGGAATTCGGCTGGGCCGGCTCCGGTGCCGATACCATCGCGACCCCCGTTGTCGATGGGGACCCATACGATACCTGGCTGGGAGTACGCGACGATCTGCAAACATCGCAGTGGTGGGAATCGACAATTCCGGTCACGCTGGATCCCGTATACATCAAAACCACCACGCCGGTCATCGTGGGGGAATCCGGTGCCAGCATGCAGACATTCATTACGTCGACTCCCGACAGCAGTAATAATGTTATCGCATACATCTATGGGGATGTGAGCGAGCCGGCAATCACCGGAGAAAGCTTTCCCACCGGTATCGATGCGAGACCAGATATCATCTGGGGTCAGACATTGTTTGGCAGTGTGACCACATCCGCGATCATTGATTATTCATCTATCTCAGGGATCAGCACCCCCGCAGCTGTGACGCTCATGCGACGCACAGATCCGGATGCTGACTGGGAAGCAGTCCCCGTTTCAGGTTTGACGCACAATACCTCGAACCGCACGTTCACACTCACCGGCACGACCTCCAGCTATGAATATGCTCTGGGAGTGAATCTTTCCATCAATCCCCTTCCGGTAGAACTCACGGGGTTCACCGCACGATGGAAGGAGGACGGACTCATACTTCACTGGCGTACGGCCACCGAACTCAATTCACATGCTTTTGAAATTCAGTACAGGGAAAACGGCAGGGCAGCATGGACGACCCTTGCCACCGTCCCTGCTGCGGGATTGAGCAATGCTCCGCGGGATTATTCCTGGACGCATCGAGTTCTTCCCACGCAGGAGCACAGATACCGTCTCTTAATGCGCGACCGCGATGGAAGCTTTGAATACTCTTCGGAACTGATCGTGAATCGCAGTGATGTCAGTACTGTCTCATTCGAAGTGTACCCCAATCCAGCCTCCTCGCGCGTCGCGGTTTCCCTTTCCCTCGAAAGCGAACAGCCTGTGACACTCCGCGTCCATGACATGCTCGGCAGAACCTGCCTGGAAACAGAGCCTGAATATCTGCAGGCCGGGAAATCACTTCTTTCGCTGGATGTGACACAGCTCAGGCCGGGCATGTACATGCTTGAAGTTCGCACCGGTAATCGCCGCTATCACAAGACATTACGCCTTATCAGCTCACCCTGACTCGTGAATCCGTACCATACCTCCTGATACAAACCAGACAACCCTGACAAACGAAAAGGCCCCGAGGATTCGGGGCCTTTTCGTGTGGCAGAGGTAAGGTAGGTAGGTGGGTATTCTGCCGGCAGATTCTATTTGACCAGGTGCATCGTGCGCGTGAGCACGTGTCCCGCACTTTCGAGACGGTAGACATACACCCCGCTGGGCAGTCCGCTGCCGTTGAAGCGCACACTGTGCGTTCCGGCCGCGTGATGTCCCTCGGCGAGCGAAGTCACGAACTCACCGAGGAGATTGTAGACATTCAGCCTGACGTCTGCGGCCCGGGGCAGCGAAAATGTAATGCCCGTGGTCGGATTGAAGGGATTGGGATGGTTTGGCGCGAGCGAAGGCACACCGGCAAGCGCACGCGGCATGTTCTTGGCGACATTGTCATCCGCAGCCTCTTCCGTACCAGCGTAGCGATCCACGGCTGCAATCTCCCAGTTCTCCCCATGGGTGTGGACATTGGCGCGCACGCGAAGTTCGACTCCGTCAAACGCGGTGAGGTCCATTGAATGCGTCGCGACACCGGCGGCTTCGGCGAAGGTACAGAGCGGAAAGCTGTCCGCGCGCAGGATTTCATCGGTCCGAGCGTCCGCCACGCTCACCAGTACCTCGGCATTGGCCTGCTCGGACAGGTGCGCGAAACGCTCCAGCGTCATCAGCAGATGCGTGCCTTCGGAGGGAATAAAGGACGCACTGCTGACGTCGCCGGCAGCGTTACAGGGGGCTTCCCAGGAAAGCGGCTGCTCATCACCCGTGTTGTCAGCCAGTCTCAGGTCAGAAATCCCCAGTGCCGCAATGTCGGCATCGCGCTTCGCGAGCAGCTGTTTCTGCCAGCTCAGCTGCAATGCCTGCGACTTCGCGAGATTGTTTTTTGAGGCAAGAACGTTCCAGTCATACGGCTGCTGTCCATCAACCGAATACATGTCGAGCAGCGAGCCATCGCTATTTCCCCAGACCGTCATGCTCGGGTCCATACCGTCTTCATGTGCAAGAATGTTGACCGCCGTGCCGAGGCGAAGGACGTTGAGCAGTCCGGGCCGGTCATTGAACGCCACGCGCAGACTGCGGATCGGCTTTCCATTGATATCTGATGACGGCTGTGCGCCGAGGGTGGGACTGCACAGCTGCGCCGAACTCCCTCCCGTGCTGACGACGCTCGTTCCGGTGTTCCATGTCGGAAACATCGACGTGGGATTTATGCGCTCCCGAAGGACGAAAGCGGCAGGGAGTCCACCGGGTTTCGTTCCCATTCCCGGCCAGGTCGACCAGCTGTTGACCACATCGAATCCAACATGCACTGTTCCCAGTTCGGTCACCGCAATGCTCGGCGCATGACGCGCGGGATACATCGCGCCGACACTGCCCGTACGCGCATGCACCGTCTCCCTGTATGCTGTTCCGCCTGCGGACCAACCGACGATCGCCGCTGCCGTTGCCTTGCGGTCAATGCCGAGCCTGCAATAGTAGATAGACCCGTTCTCAATCCACGCAATATGGAAACCGTGATCGAAGCCCGGCTTCCGGGGCGCCATGGTACTGGCGGCGATACTCGGATAACGGGGCTGATCGACGGAATTCGTCTGCTGTTTGCCACGGACGAGCACCTGGTCGGTCACGATCGCACTGCCGCGCTGGAACACGGAGAATTTGAGTACATCTTGATCCTCCCACGTGGCGCAGACCACGGGTCCCGTCGCCTTGCAGCCCTCGTACTCACCCAGAACCGCCACGGCCGGCGTGCATTCCGCAACCATCCCCACCGGCGCACGGAACAGCTCATGCCAGCCATCCCCGGCCGTGACGCGCAGCACAACCTCACCGCCCGCGACATACGTGATCCAGGCATCATTTCCTGCAGCAGCGACGGAAGGACGCGAGGCCTGCTCCCCTGCTTCGCTCACGCGACGCTCTCCCGACCATGTCATTCCTCCATCCGTGCTGCGCACATACCACACCGCATCGTTGCTCTCATACACCGCGTGATACGTGTTCGCTGCATCGAGCGCAACTTTGCGCTGCGAATTGCTGCGCGTTGTCGGCACCGCATGTACCGCACAGCGATGCGCCTTGTACATCGCATTCACCACCGCACCCGGCTGCAGGAAATCAACAATCTTCGTGTCATACTGCTCGGGATTCGGGTACGCAGGATGTGGCGGATTCTGTTTATTGCGCGGGTCGACGTACATGTCCGCATTGCTGACATCCCAACCGACAAACGCATAATCGCCTACCTCGAATTCGTCACTGGCATGTGCATGTGAGTTGCGATCCAGTTGCTTCGATGCACGAATGGAGTAGTAGCCACGTTCGGGTTTCTGGGTATCGTAGCAATTGATGTGGATACCGCCATTGTAGTCCTGTCCGGGAACGGGATGATAATCTGAGAACTGCGCCGGTTGCCAAAGCATGCGATCATCGGAATCAGGATAGTAAACGCTCCAAGGATCAAGGAAGGATGGGAAAATATTGTGCAAGCCAGATCCGAATTGATCCCGTGCATTTAATGCAGGAGTACTGGATGCAAATGCTTGGCGATATTCTGCGATGACGCGATCCTGGTTTTCTCCAACGTATTCATCAAACTGATGCATAGTGGATATCCCATGCACATCGTCCGACCAGAATCTGAATTTTGCGTTTGTCACAGGATGCATTTCCGTATGCGAACGCAGTGAGAGATCATCGCCTGCTGATTTGGCAAACATCGTACCGGAAACCGTTCCAGTTGATGGGAAGGGATCCTCGAAATGCTCGCGGGCGAAAAAATCATCAAACCCAGGCGCTCCCACATTGCGCACCTCGTAATACTCATCCATCTGCAGCTGCTCGGCAAACCAGGCCAGGAGCGTTGCTGTGGCACGAATGGCATGGGGCAAGGTATGATCACGCACGCTGCACATGACGGCGTGCTTGTTGATATTCGGCTGTCCCTGCGTGATGTTATGCCGGTCCGGAATATCGCTCGTATTCCGGGGGATGCCCAGACTGGGGCCACTTCCATTGAAATCATCCGAGGAGAAGCTCGCCGTCAGGTTGCGCATGCCGGACATCAGGTGATACAGCGGATCCTGGGCGTTGCTGATATCAATGAGTCCGTCATTGATCATCTCCGCCGTCCACCAGCGCTTGACCGGAGATCCGACCCAGGTCTCATAGCTGTCCTCATCCTCCACGATCAGCGTCACCTCACCGATTTTAATCCCCAGCTGCTTCACATCCCTGGTGATGTTCATGTTGCCCATGTGCATATCCTTATGCACATGCGCTGGCACACTCATGTCCGCCAGTAGGTGGCACATGCGGCCGAATATCTCCCACACATACTGCTTCCGCTGCATGTCCGTCAGCTGGACGTGACGCCAGAAATGTTCCCCTGGCAGCATGATCTCGCAAGTGCCCTTGTTGAACAGCTCCGCCAGTGTATTGTAGCTGAGGAGCATGCACTGTTTCGCATCCGTTTTCTCCGGCAGCACGCACACGAGACTCTGCTGTGCATCATACATCCTGTCCTGCTCCTTCCACCAGTAATCGCGGATGGCGACACCATTGGGACGCGCGAGTTTCTGCATTTTGTCCCAGGCATTGTGCTGCACTCTGAGCGTCACCGTTTGATTCGGCGTCGAGAGGCAGGTCAGCAGTCCCGTTCCCTGCACCACGATGCCGTCCTTGCCGATATAATTGTCCTCGGCATTCGGATCCCAGAAATGCGTCAGTGTGGTGAATCCCTCCGCAAGACTGGGTTCGCCCAACATGGTAGCCCGAAACTCCTTGTACACCGCATCGATGCAATTGCCCGGTGTGTTGATGTCTATTGCCGGCCAGAGCGATCTGTCCGCTCCCCCGTAGCCGTAGACGATATCCTCACAATCCTCGCGGTACACCCCGACCATGATGGTGTTGCGCTGCCAGGGACCATCCCCGCTCTCGGCAACACCGATGTGATCCCGGAGCTTCATGGCCAGGCCGGGTTCTTCGGATTTCAGCAACTTGTAGGCCTCCCCGAGTATGTACTGATGCGTGCTCTGCGTGTGCTCTGCCTGTGGCACTCCCTGTGCAACGAGCATGGCGCGCAATGCGATCATCCAGAATAACGTGATCAGCAGGTACAATGATGTACGTCTCATGACATCCTCCCAAAGATGTTTTTGTGAAGTGTTCTCCCTGAAACCCGGCGGTGTTTGTTATTGCCGCGTCCCGTGTGCGATGACACAGACCTGTCCAGGCGCATAGGCAGCGATGTACACATGCCGTCCGCAGACGGACGCATCCATCACCGTCAGCATCGCCGGATAGGCGAAATGCACTTCCTCCCAGGTCGCCCCATTGAAATGCAGTATGTAGTTGTAGTCCGTCGTTGCAATGATCGAATTCGGCGCGTCGGCGATGACGTCGAAAATATGATGCCTCGCCTTCGTCACAGGCAGCAGATTATCCGTTTTCGCATCCACCAGCCTGAGAATATGCTCATTCCATGTGATGTACAGCGTGTCGCGATAATGCCACAGGTTGGACACCCTGCCATAGGGACAGCGAAACATCGTTTCTACTGTTCCGTCCGTTGAAATAGTGTACACATGTCCATCCCCCATGTTCGGATTTCCGGCGGCGATGTAGATCGTACCGTCCTCCGTCCCATGAACCTTGTACAGATGATCCTCTCCCGGCATGTTCACCCATTCAAAGGAGTCACTCTCCGGCGCATACAGCACACAGGAGTTATCGTATCCCACCGCACAGACGCGTTTCTGATCGGGTGACGCCCAGATATCGTTGATTCCGCTGTGGAAGTAAAATCCGTCATAGTTGTAAAGCGTCCATTTCGCACCGTCCCATTTATATGGCGATCCTCCACAGATCCAGACATTATTTGGTCCGAAGGCTGCTGCATCATCCAACGGATACCAGGAGCGTCCCCCCATGGAATTGAATCCTTTATACTTCCATTCCTTCCCGTTCCAATGGGCGGCATTCCCGACCGGCACGGGGGACACTCTGCCTGTCGAATCGTACCAGTAAAACTGTCCAGACACCCAGATATCGTCCGGTCCCACAGCCGCAATACCATGAATCGCTGACAGCGGCGCTGCAACAGTGTCAAACTCCCAGGTAAAAATATGACTCGTGGTATCGAGCGGAGCCGCGTTGACGGGATCCGGTTCTATGGGCTGCGGAGTGTCTTCACTGCAGGCGCTGAGGAATGCGGTGGTGAGGCAAAGGATGATGATTGAGCGCATGATATTCCCTGGTCCCTGTGTATACAATCAATGCGAGATCGAAAAGCGATACCGCGAGAGCGCCGCATGCGCTCTCAAACGGTATCTAAAACGCCTCCCACAGCACAGCTGAGGAAACCGGAACGCTGCAGACGTTCACTGACGCATTGCCGCTCCCTGTGACGCACCCTCCCTCAGCGCGTCCGGCAAATTGCGTGGCTTCATCGATTCCGTGGGGGCTTGCATTTGAATTGCCGCTCACCCTCGCAGTCCGGACTCTCCCGGCCGTCCGATGGACGGCAACAAGATCGGACATCCCCGTCGCGCGACGCGGCGCGGTGGCATTCACTGCTTCCGGCTGCGCGCCGGACTGCGAGGGTTCCCCGGAGACGGCATGCAAATGGCGACGACGCAATGCATCGAACAAAGATGGACACTTTCCCCGCTCCCTGACCGGCGTTCTCCCTGATTCCCCGTCTCCCCTCTCACCGGCTGTCCAAGTCTGCCCGCTTTGCAGTGGCATTGTGACGTTTCCATTTGACTTTTTATTAAACATTTAAAGATTCATATGGTGTTGTACTGTCAAGTTCCGTGACAAGAATACGTAATCGTGTCCCTACAGTCAACACCCAAATTCCCTAATTCCCTATTTACCAAACTCCCTATTATGGAATCCAGTACATACCACATAGGCATTTTCATGCTTTTATTGAACTTATGTAGGGTCATTTCTACACATTCGGTTGCGGTAACAACATGCGTTTTTTCGCTATTTTCAGCGATTTTTCTCCGTTCATTTAAAATAAGCGCCCGAATCGGGCTGTTTTGGGCATTGCTTCCGTGAGTATGTACCGAATTCCCCTTTTCAACAGTATTCACACAATTCCCCAATACCTGTGTAACGCATCGGTGGTAATTTGGGCTGGAATACAGAAGCACTTCCTTCCTCACCAATCCGCAGAACCGACATGATATCCTTCCAGCAGACCGACAACCGTTTCCGCCTTGAGATGCAGGACGAGAGTTTATTCAAGCAGGCGCTGTATCGCAGTGTGCAGCCGGCGCTGGAGCGGGCGCTGTCGCTGCACAGGCTGAGCGCGATTGCGGAGGCGTCGGAGGTGCTCGATGATGTGGACAGTGCGGAAGATCGCATCCTGCGTGTGCTGGATGTGGCCTGCGAGGCGCAGCAGGAGCAGCTGGATCGGATTCCGGCTGAGGGACCCCTGATCGTAGTGGCGAATCACCCGTTCGGGGGAATTGAAGGACTCATGCTCGCTTCCCTGCTCAAACAGCGTCGCCCGGACGTCCGCATCATGGCGAATTTCATCCTGGGACAGATACGGCAGCTGCGGGATCTCTTTATACTGGTCGATCCTTTCGGGAAAGAGGAATCCACCCGCGCCAACCTGGCGGCGATGAAGGAAACGCTGCGCTGGTTGGATCAGGGCGGCGTACTTGGCGTGTTTCCAGCAGGGACGGTCTCGCACATGACGCTGCGCAACCGGCGCGTGACTGATCCGGAGTGGCACAAGAGTATAGGACAGCTGGCGCAGCGTAGTGGCGCGGCGGTGCTGCCGGTGTTTTTCGAGGGACAGAATGGACCACTGTTCCAGGCGCTTGGACTCCTTCACCCCATGCTGCGCACGGCGCGGCTGCCGCATGAGTTCGTGAACAAAAAGGGACTCCGCAGCCGAGCGCATATCGGCAATGTGATTTCCCCGGAGCGGCTGGCCAGTTTCAAGAATGCAAAGGACGCCACCGCATACCTGCGCATACGCACCGAATTGCAGAATCCAGGGAATCCCGAAGTCGCGCAGGCAGCGAAAACCGTGAACCTGCGTCCCATCGCCCCGCCCGTCCCCACCGCCGCGATTGTCGACGAAATCCACGCCCTTCCGTCCGAAGCGCTGCTTGTCAGTCATGGGGAATACGAAGTGTATGTCGCCGGTGCGCCTGCAATTCCCTCAGTCATGAAGGAAATCGGCCGCCTGCGGGAAATCACCTTTCGCGCAAATCATGAAGGAACGGGAAAAGCACTCGATCTCGACGATTTCGATCCGCATTACCTGCACCTGTTCCTGTGGGACAGCAGTGCGCGGCGCATCGCGGCGGCTTACAGACTGGGACAGCAGCACATCCTTATGCAGTTTCTGCATAAACACAATATGGATGATCGGGCACGTCTCGTGCAGCCGCGTACTCCCCCCGCACAGGTGCCGATGACCATCGATCCCGCCACCATGTCCACCGTCGTACGCGAGATGAAAGACCTCTCCTCCCTCATCGCCGACATCGAAGCCGATCAGAAAGACATCCCCATCCTGCTCAAGCAGTATCTCAAACTCGGCGGACAGCTGCTGGGCTTCAACGTGGATCCGGATTTCTCAGACGTGCTTGACGGACTCATCCTCGTCGACCTCACACGCACCGACCCCCGCGTCCTCGAGCGCTACATGGGCAAGGAAGGCACAGCCTCCTTCCTCGCATACCACCGCAAACACTCAAAGCCCGCGCTGTTCTGAGTGAAGCTGCGGCTCACAACACAGTGAATGACCTGTACATGCTTCCGAGTGATGTTGCAATCACGAGGTGATATACACCAGGCTGCCATTGGGCGGCGGTGAGTGCAACGAGGGTCTCGGTTGCGTCAGAGGTCAGTTGCTCGGCGTGCACCAGGCGTCCAAGTACGTCGAAGGCGTAGAGAGAGATGGATTCCCCGATTTTCGAGGTGATGCGCACATGGAGATTTTCGCTTCCCGTGGCCAATGGATTGGGATAGACTGTGGCGGTCAGAGGGATCGCGGTGGATTGGGATGGAATTCCCGTGGCGAGCATGGGCGACCCGAGGTTGATCTGGAATCTGTGATCCAACCGTGTCCCTGTTTCGTAGCCACCGCCGATCGTTGCGAAATCGTCATATCCATCACCATTCACATCACCCGCATCGTATGCCCGGGCCAGCACATGATCCGCTTCTGGCGTTGTACCCTGGTAGCCTTTTGGTACTTTGTCCAATCCCCACGGGTGCATCGGGTACATGTGGTATAGTGTGCCTTTGTTGTAGTAGTAGGTATTCCAACCTATCAGCAGATCTTTCATGCCATTTCCATCCATATCTCCTACAGGATAGACGACCTTCGGCCCGAGGATGTGCTGATCCCGTGGATCGAAATTCGGTATGGAATCGGTCGGCTCGAACACCTGAGGTAAATCCTGCTGTCCATGAAAGACGAGAGCATCCCCGTAAATGCGATGTCCATTAGAATCAACTATATCATCGTATCCGTCATTATTGACATCAAATACGGCACTTGGTAACGTGGGACTGGGGCTCCACCCGTCGTCCCCGTCCAGTATCCTGTCTGGAGCGTCCGCGCGGCCCTCAGCATTTCCAAGATACAATTCCCATATTATTAGTTTATCAGGGTTCCTTGCCTCACCGGCGAACATCACATCATCAAAACCATCACCGTTGAAATCTCCAACAAGCACATCAATGGGTATATTCGTGCTATTCCCATACTTGACCAGGTTGATCACGATGTCCGGTTCATCCGAAAACGGCGGGTCGCCGAGAAATATGACGGGCTCGAAACGAAATCCAACAGTGTCCCAATTTCGGCGAAGCACGAGGAGATCATCCTTCTGATCCCCGTTGTAATCGAGCACTTGAATTGCGGCACGATAATCGTTATTCACCGGATGGTACGAGGTAGATCCCAGCAACTGCAATGAATCGCCTTGCAAAAGGTACTCCGGCTCGGGACCAAAGTAGGGAATCGTAGACTTCTGTATATAGATACGCAGTAAACCTCTATGTGCTGGATCTTCGACGTCGTTGATAAAATCCAACGCCGTCACGAGATCGAGCAAACCGTCGTGATTGAAATCGGCTGTGGCAATCCCAGGGCCGCCACCGTACAGCGTGTCATAGGGCTCATGGTGGAGGGGATCGCCACCCAGGAAGATGAACGTCGTGTCGTAGGCCGTGGCAACGGCAAAGTCACCGAATCCATCGCGGTTGATGTCCCCCAGCTTGCAGAACCACCGCGCAAATCCCGGATGCTCCTTGTGTACCACCTGGTCAAATATCCTAATCGCCCAGTCAGGATTGTCCGTCGTTTTCTGCAGCTGACCGAATGCGGGAGTGCTGAAGGACAGGCAGGCAAGCGCGATTGCGATTGCCGACCTGAATGGAATCCGAGTTCTCCTTGATTTGCTCACGATACTCCGCCCATCATTTCACACCGATGCACATTACAGACACAGCCATCGGGATTTCATTCCCGGGCAAAATCAGTATCTCATGCGCGAAAGTCAACTTTCCTGACCCGTTTTGAATGTCCACAGCAATTTTAGGACATGTTAAAATTTATTTTTAATACACCCTAAAACTCATTTCCCCGCTTTTTCTGCTCGAAATCGGCCGTTCTTGCAGGGTGCAATGCGCTGTGGCTTGAACTTTCAGCGGAGCGGATGCATTATAGGGGTATCATTCAACTCGCAACGGACCGGTTTACTTATGCGCACCTTGTTTTCGTTTCTTTTTCTGTGCCTGCTTTTTTCCAGCACGTTTGCGCAGGACAGCGTCGATGTCACATTCCGCTACTATTCGGCAGGCTCGCCGACATTCGTGCACCTGGCGGGGGAATTCAATAACTGGGCGAATAACAGCAACGGGACCATCAATCCGGGCTCGTGGACGATGACGAAGATGGGAGACGGCAGCTGGGAGAAAACCGTGCGGCTGGAAGTGGGCGGCGGTTCGGGACCTGATGGCTCGTATCAGTACAAGTTCAATCTCAATGGACAATCGGACAGCTGGCTGGCGGATCCGCTCAATCCATACACCTACGGGGGATACGGGAACAGTATCATATACGTGCGGCGTCCCACAATCCTGCACCTGCGCGCGGACAATGGTCCTATCCTGACCACGGATTCGGTGCGCGTGCTGGCGGATGTTTTCCCTGTCGTCGGTATGTCGATCGACACCGAGGGCTCGCGCGTCCTTCTCGATGGAGCGGAAGTCGCCACCTTCGGTTCGCAGTATGATGCTGCCACGCATTCGCTCGACCTCCTGCTCACCGATGTGGAAGATGGTGAGCATGTGATCACGCTCGTCGCCGTCGGCAGCGGAATAGAGCCAACGACGGATTCGATTTCCATCACGGTGCAGAGTTCTCCCCTGCAGTGGTTTACGCGCGACAATCCGGGCACGTACCGCGATTCCCTCCTGCTCGAGGGCTATACGGCGCAGGCCGGCGTGACCGACATCATTATTGTCAGCGACAACGGCGATACGCTGCAGACGGGAATGATCAACGAATCGTTTTTCGCGGAGACGGAGCTGTTTGAAGGCGACAATGTGTTTACCGCGCATGGGATGAAGGACGGCAGCGCGGTGCACAGCGTGCCGCTCATCATCCACCGATGGGTGGATCACGCTCCGAAAGCCGTCATGCAGTTCGGATTTTCAAACGAAACGGTATCGCTCAATGGCTTCGCCAGCACGGATCCCGATGGTGACCACCTGGCCTATTCCTGGAAATCCGAGGATGAGAAAAATCCCGCTCCGCTGAACATCAACCAGAGCGGTCCCATGCTGCAATTTCCCGCACCGAGCGTACCCGGGGAATATTATTTCACGCTCGAGGTGCTGGATCCCATGCATCATACCTCCATCGCGAGAAATTACATCCGCGTCTCAGACGGTGAGGCAGATCCGACGTTCGGACGCATTGATGAGAATCCCGCCTGGGTACGGGACGCCATTGTCTACGAAATCTTCGTGCCGGCGTATTCCTCCGACGGCGACCTCGAACATGTCATGCGCGATATCCCCCGCATGAAAGCGCTCGGGGTGAATACCATCTGGCTCATGCCGATCATGAACAATCCCGGCAGCATCAATTCGTTCAACGGGGGATACAGCATCATCGATTTCTATACCGTGGATGAGAGCATCGGTACTATCGCGGATTACGACGCACTGATCGACAGCGCACATGCGAACGACATGCGCGTCATCCTCGATATCACTCCGAATCACGTGCATGAGAATCATCGCTGGGTGCAGGACATCAGGGAATGGGGCGACTACTCCAGCTACCGGTCCTATATCGAGAACCGCGTGATCGGGGATGACCGCGGACTTGGACAGTCCATCGTCACCGACAACGGCTATGCGCTGTACGCGCGCTACTCGAACTGGTCGCTGGCGAACCTGAATCTCGGGAATGAAGACACGCGGCGCTATATGATGGACGTGTACCGCTTCTGGCTGATGAATCGCAAAGCGGATGGTTTCAGGCTCGATGTGTACTGGGGTCCGCAAAACCGCTATGGGGAAAAGACCTGGTGGCGTCCCTTCCGCGAGGAAATCAAGCGCTACAAACCCGACGCCATGATTCTCGGGGAAACCGACGGCACGGGAACGGGATCCGAAGTGAATTACGCTGACGGTGGAGGCGCCTGCGACGCAGGCTACGACTGGAACTGGTACGGGCAAATTAAAACCACGATGGGCAACGGCGTCATCGATGCGCTCGACGACCGCACGCGCAACTATTCCCCCAACGAAAATTACAATCACTATACGGGACCCAATGCGCATTACTTCCGCTTCATGGAGAATCATGACGAGACGCGCGTGGCCGAACTGTTCAACAGTCGGACCGACCGTACCAAGCCCGGGGCCGCGGTGATGTTTTCCGCACCGGGCATCCCGATGCTGTATGCGGGACAGGAGGTCGGCTGGAAGGGACAGCGCAACACGGTCGATTTTGTAGTCGCGCCTCGGCCGGATTTCTTCGATTATTACCGGGACCTGATTTCCATCCGGAAGCGCTTCTCCTCACTCCGTTCGCCGCGTATCACGCGCATCGCGAACGGCACGCCGGGAGTGTACAGCTTCCTGCGTCCCGCATCGGATGAGAACCTCATCACCACCGCCAACTTCACGCAGAACCCGGTGACGGTCACCGTGGATCTCGCAGCAGCGGGAATGAATCTCTCTTCCCCGCTCGAAGATGGCATGACCTATTACCTGAATGACATGCTCGCAGATTCTACCTTCGCGCTGACACGCGAGCAACTGGCGTCGTTTTCCTGCGACCTGCTGCCGTTCCAATCGCGCATCCTGCTTTTCTCTGACAGCGCGTACTACCCGATTGTCACCGGCATCGCAGAAGTACCCGCAGCTATCGGCGATTTTGCACTCGAGCAGCTCTATCCCAATCCCCTGACGGCCGGCAGCAATGGCACGTTGCGCTATACGCTGGGCGGCGCGCCGGGAAGCGAACATGAAGTGACCATCACGGTGTTTGACGCGCTGGGACGCGAGGTGCTCCGCACTCCCGCCCTGCTTCGCAGCGCAGGAACACACAGCCAGCCGCTACGTACGGCCGCGTTGCCGGCGGGACACTATCGCCTGCGGATGGAGTCCGTCAATCAGCACAGCGGCAGTCGCTGGACCTCAACCGGCGCATTCTCCATCCTGCGTTAGCAGTCTGTAAATCTCCCCTACGTGAAACGCCCTCCACTTCTGGAGGGCGTTCCGTTTTTCATCGAAATTTGTGTGACCGCATCAGAGCAGCGTGTAGCGGAGGCCAAGGGCCAGCGCCTGCTTGACCTGCGTCCTGCGTGTCTGCGAAATATCGTGTACGAGCAGCACGTTGAGCGAAACGTTCACGTAGTCGTTGACCTTGGCGCTTAGCGTGTTGTCCCAGCGCACATCCCATACGTCCATCTGATTGAAGGCGGAAAAAAGGTTGAGCTGCGAGGTGTAGAGAATGTTTTCCATAACCGTGACTTTCACGCCCGTGGCGGATTCGATACCGGTCTGGAAACGGAAGTCCTCAATTTCGTTCTCGGTGTCGGGGTCATCGGCGTAACCGTACTGCGTGCTGCTGAACGTTTCCTTGAAGGCGATACCGAGGCGCGTGAAGAAGGCCTCACCCATGTTGTAGGTGAAACCGGCCGACTGTATCAGGTACAGCGGATCGAAGGCGCCGGATGAATGCGTACGGATTTCATTCCCCTGGTCATCCTTTGTGATGGTGTAGCCGTCATCGAACTGCGTTCGCAGTTGATTGGCGACATAGGGATCGATCTTCCACCCGATATTATGTGAGTAGACACTTTCCCAGAACAGTTCATCTTCCGATTTCTGAAAAGGGTCATCACCCAGTTTTGTTTTGCCATACGTGATTTTCAAGGTGTTGTTCCACTTCCAGTCTGGCATGTAATACAGGAACTGTCCGTTGGTGAGAAAGGTCCAGGCCAGTGTATTCTCGCCGCCCTGTGTCCAGTTGTGCAGGCTCACCTGCGTGAGATTCAGACCCGCGACAAGCGTGTTGTTCCAGCCTTCGACAGGTCCTTCTTTCTCA
Source organism: bacterium (assembly GCA_020444325.1). Lineage (NCBI taxonomy): Bacteria > bacterium. The sequence continues at coordinate 418,780 of JAHLLD010000002.1, read as the reverse complement.
TCCTGCGCATGCAGCAATGGAGCGGAAAACAGCATGGCCAGAATAAATACGATTGCAGTGGTTTTCATAAGTAAACCCATGTTGTATGGAAATGATGGATGAACTCAGTTCGTAATGCGCTAGCAGCCGTCCGCTTCACGTGACAGGATGCACGCCACGTTGATAAAACTCATGATCAACGCAGTCAAGATAACAAACAGAACTGTAAAAGGGTTTACATATCGAATTGCATGCGGCTGGCTTTTTTTCGTACGCGCTCGGCGGCGAGACGTTCGAAAAACAGCGTGCAGAGGGCGAGCACGAGCAGTGTGATGCCTGTGGCGTAGGCAGAGGGATAGATAAGGCGTGTGAGCAGATTGATGATGATGGTCATCACCACGGCTGCGATGATGATGCCGACGAAAACGCCGGTGGTTCTTTCCCCTTTTTTCGAGGGACGTGAGAACGGCAGGTAGGGATTGACCATGACGAGCACCTGCAGGATGAGATGCGAAAGCATGCTCAGGATGAACATGTGCAGAAGCACGTGCTTGACGCTCTCGAAGTTGAAGGCGAAGACGATGCCGAGTCCGATGATGTAAGGAATGATGAAGAACACCACGAGCACGTCTTTCACCGCAAGCACCACTTTCCCCTTGTCCGACGGCGTCGCATGAAAAATCCATGACGCCTGCCACGAATCGCTGCGCGCCATCGACGCCATGAGCAGTACAGGGAAAAATGCCATGGCGAAATACAGCAGGTTGGCTTTTTCCCAGTGTTCCGCCGGATCAACGAAAGGATCCGCAAGTCCCCCGCCGCTGCTGAGTCCCGCAATCAGGTACAGCACCGTGAGCGGAATGATAGCGAGAACGGACATGCGGAATTTCTGATCGTACTTGAACTGATTGCGGATCAGCCGCGCTGCAGCGCGTCCCTCATTACGTGTGAACATCGGAAGCGAAAGCGCACGGGAGGGACGAGCGGGTTTGCGGTCTTCCGATATTTCCTCGAGCCTTGCGATCAGGGCGGCATATTCGAGGGAAAGCTTTTCGTACACATACGTGAGCAATGCGAGCGTCATGCCCGTCCCGAGCATGATCGAAGCCACCTTGAGCCAGGGGTTACCGCCCTGCGCCAGTGATATCAGGCTGGAAAACCATGTCGGCGGCAGTAGGAGCATCCAAACTTCATGCGTGATGTGCACGTCGCTGATCATTCCCGCCTGGAACAGCGACGAGAATATCATGCCGCTGCCGTAGACGATGAACGACAGTATCAGCTGCAGGTAGGAAAATATCCTGCGCAGTTTTTTCGGATGCACCACCTTCAGGAGGTTCACATACAGGAAGATGATTCCCATGGAAGTGAAGGTGCCTGCTCCGAGCATGCCAAGCAGCGCGAAGACGAACAGATGCGGCGCGAAACCGAAGCGGAACATGTACGCGATCGAAGGAACGAGTCCGATGGCAATCGTAATCACGCTGAGATAAATCAGCATGTTTGCGATGCGTGCGGTGAAGAAGGTACGCGACGACACCGGCCGGTGCGCGAGTATCGGGTAATCCTCCGGGGCAACGACGATGGACTGAAATTCCACGAGAATGGAAGTCGCCACGGTGAACATCACGATGGTCATCATCGCGGTACTCGAGAAGAAGAGATCGTCGGAGGCGACGACGAGGAAGGTGATGACGAGTCCGAGAAAACCGTAGAAAACGAGAATCTGCCAGAGTCCGGGGAAACGCCGCTTCGTTTTCTTTTTGCGGGAGGAGGCAAATAGTCCGGTGCGGAAATCAATACGCAGCGACGTACGCAGCAATGCGCGGAACTGCCGGGGATCGATGTCGAGCCGCTGCAGGATGCGGTCTATGATCGATGCATGCTTCTCGCGCATCACCATATCTCCCCTGGCATCACACGCGCTCCAGCGCGGCGAGGAAATCGTTGCTCAGTTCGCCGGCATCACGAATACCGGTGATGCGGGAGAATGCGTCCTCCAGTGTCGCGCTGTCGGTATCGCGGGTGATGCTTTCTGCGGTACCGGAAATAATCTGCTGTCCGCTGTCGATGATGACGATGCGTGTGCAGATGCGTTCAACCACTTCGAGAATATGGGAACAGAAGAAAATGGTCTTTCCCTGCGCCGCGAGTTTACGCAGCAGTTCCTTGACCACCATCGCGGCATTGGCATCGAGTCCGTTCAGCGGCTCATCGAGGAAGAGCACATCGGGACGATGAATCAGTGCCGAAGAGATCAGCACTTTCTGCTTCATGCCTTTCGACATCTCGGTCATGCGCTGATCGCGCACATCGAGGATGCCGAAGACATCGAGAAGATCATTGAAACGGGATTCTGCCAGCTCGGGATCGAGATGGTAGAGACTTGCGACGAAGTCGAGGTATTCAGCGGGAGTGAGACTTTCATACATCGCCCCGCTTTCGGGAATGTAGCCGATGCGCTGCTTGACCTGCATCGGGTCTTTCATGATATCAAAGCCCGCGATTTCCGCCGTGCCCTGCGTGGGCTGCAGCATGCCGGTCAGCATCTTGACCGTGGTACTTTTCCCGGCCCCGTTGGGACCGAGAAAGCCGAGGATTTCCCCCGGCTCCACGGTAAGTGTCAGATGATCGACGGCGGTAAACGTATCGAAACGTTTCGTCAGATCGAGCGCACGGATCATCGCGTCAGCTTATTCCCAGTCGCAGCGGAGGATGGTCCCGTTATGACCAACGACCCACTGCAGCTTCTTTCCGATTGCTTCGACGGACATCAGGCCGACATCGGCCACGCGATCAAGCTTGGTCCAGGTGCGACCGCCATTGTTGCTCAGCAGCACGGTGCCTTCGGGACCCACGGCCATGCCGTTGAGTTCGTCAGCAAAATCGACGTCCGCCAGCGGGAGGAAGAGATTCGTGCGTCCGCGTCCCCAGGTCTCGCCACCGTCGTCGGTGAAGAGAATGGTGCCGCGCTTGCCGCTGACCCAGCCGCTGCGTTCGTTGACGAAGCAGATGCCCAGGAAGTCGGCATTGTCGTCGGCCACGGCCGAGACATCGATATTCTTCCAGGTCATGCCGTCGTCGCAGCTGCGGTACATCATGCGACCATTGCCCGCCGCCAGCCAGCAGTTTCCGCCGATATGCTCGACTGTCTGCATGCTGACCGCATCAGGCATCATGGCTGCCGTCCACGACATGCCGCCGTTGACCGAACGCCAGATGTGTCCCTCATCACCAACCGCGATACCGACGTCGCCCGACATCGCAACACTGTTGATGTTGAAATTCTTGTCCTTCTGCACAAGCTGCCAGCTCATGCCGCCGTCAGCCGTCTTCGCGACATAGCCGCCGTATCCGACAACGACGCCGTTTTTCTCATCACGCATGGCGATGTCGTTGAGTTCGATGGCATCGGCCACCTTGACATCCGTCCACGTGTCGCCGCCGTCATGGGTGTACTGCACCGTACCGTCGAAGCCGACGGCCCAGCCACTGTTGCCCTTGAACTCGACCTGGTAGTAGGAGGAACGGGGTCCCTTCGATACACTGTACCATGTGTCACCGTAATCGGTGGAGCGCAGCAGCGTACCTTCGACGCCCAGAGCAATGCCCGTACCGTAATCGCTGAACGAAACATCCATCAAATCCTTCTTCGTGCCGCTGGGCACCTTGTTCCAGGTCTCACCGCCGTCAGTGGTCTTGATGATGACGCCGCCCTTGCCGATGGCCCAGCCATCGTTGGTGCCGACAAAGTACATCGAGATCAGCGTCACGCCCGTACCGGTTTCGATCATGCTCCAGTCTTCACCGCGGTTAGTGGTTTTGAGCATGAGTCCATTCCCGCCACAGATGAAGCGGACGTCAGAGTCGACGTAGTAAATGTATTCAGGATTGCCCGGCAGGTTGAAATCCTTCTTGACCCAGGACGTACCACCGTTGGTGGTTTCGAGGATGAGTCCGTTCCACCCCATGGCCCAGCCGCGACGGTCGTCGTCGAAGTAAATCGAGCGCAGGAAGAATGGCTCTTCGTAGGACTTGTTGATCCAGGTGTCTCCACCGTCAGAGGTGTAGAGAATGAGTCCGCCCACGCCGCAGGCCCAGCCGGTCTGCCGGCTGAAGAAATTGATGGCGTACACGCGCTTGGTGGTGCCGGTGTTCTGGCGATGCCATGTGCGTCCGCCATCGGTACTGCGGGAAATGATGCCGTCCTCACCACAGGCCCAGCCGTATTCGCTGTCGATGAAGCTCTGATCATGGAAAGAAATCGTCGTATTGCTTTCCGTCAGATCCCAGGTTTCTCCGTCATCGGTCGAACGGATGATTCTCCCCTGGTCCCCTACGATGATGATGTGATCCGCTTCGGGACGCTGAATACTGTTGTTGGTCACACCGTGGGGAAGGGGATTTTTCCATGTCCACGTCTGCGCCTGCATGGTGAACGCGGCGGTGAGCAACAGCGCAAGTGCCATCAGCATGCTTTTGCGGGCCGTGGAGGGAACTAGACGATCTCTCATGATCAGGTCCTCTGGTTTGATTGGGCGATAGGATCAGAACAGGGTAAAAAATACACCCCATGACCGGAAAATGAAAGGGTTCAGACATGAAAGAACGGTAAGAAGCGTGTGATTTCGCATTCTTGATCCCCCCGCGTATTTTGGGGGATATTCATTGATGCACGGCTTAACCTTCAATGCGCAGATATTTCCCGAACAGATTTCCCGCTTTCATTCTCGCTCTCCTGCTGTTTTCCGCCTGCGGCGAAAGGCAGGAGAAGGATGCGCGTCCCCTGGTGATCACCAGTATCGCGCCGCTGGGGGACTGGGTTCGCGCCGTCGGTGGTGACGACGTACGCGTGGCGGTGCTGCTTCCCCGCAGTGCCGATCCCCACACGTTTGAACTGCGTCCCACGCAGCTCCGCCAGGCGGCCGATGCCTCCCTGGCTGTGTTCATGGGGGCGGGACTCGAATTCTGGTCCGACAAACTCCTCGCAAACGCCGATGCCGAACTGCGTGTGCTGACGCTATCAGAGGGACAGCACCTGCTGCAGAGCGCACACGATGATGATGCGCACGGACATCATCATGCGGAGGGAAATCCGCATCTCTGGCTGGATCCCGTTTTTGCGAAGGAATCCACCGGCCGCATCGCCGATGCTCTCGTTTCCCTTCTGCCGGAGAAAGCGGAGGGAATCCGCAACCGCGCGCAGGCATGGGAAGATTCCCTTACCGCCCTCGATGCGTCTATCCGCGAAACACGCACACGATGGACGCGGCACAGTTTCGTGGCGGACCACAGTTCGTGGCTGTATTTCGCAGCGCGGTACGGACTCGAGCAGCGCGGCGTGCTTGAAGCCACACCGGGACGCGAAATCAGTGCGAAGGAAATGGGCGCGCTCATCGACCTTATGCGCGCCGATGATATCCACGCCATTTTCACCGACGTGCGAAAATCCACCCATGCCGTAGAAGTACTTGCCGAGTCTACCGACGCGCGCGTTGCCCTTCTCGATCCGATTGGCAGTGATGCGAGTGCACTTCACTATCTCGAACTTATGCACTATAATGTGGCCGAGATAACACGCGTGCTGAAGTAACACGCAAACCGGCAGCATCACCATACACATGTCCACTTCATCAGCCATATCGTTCCGCGGCGTCTCCGTTCGCTATGACCACCTCCCCGCTCTCGAAAACGTGAGCGTGGAAATTCCCGAGGGCAGCTTCTGGGGCATCATTGGTCCCAACGGCTCGGGGAAAAGCACGTTTGTCAAAACGGCGCTCGGACTCCTCACCCCGTATGAAGGAGAAGTACGCACGCTCGGTCATACGCCAGCCGCACTCGGCGCGCTGCGCGCACGCATCGGCTATGTGCCGCAGTACGCGGAACTGGACTTTTCCTTCCCTCTGCAGGTGATCGACGTAGTGGCCATGGGACTCTACGGTGAAATCGGCCTCTTCCGCCGGCTGAAGCGTGAGCACAGGCAGCGCGCCATGCAGGCGCTCGAGCGCGTGCAAATGGAGGAATTCGCGCACCGGCAGATCAGTGCGCTTTCGGGGGGACAACGGCAGCGCGTGCTCATCGCGCGTGCTCTCGTGGTCGATCCCTCCCTGCTCATTCTCGATGAACCGACGGCTGCGCTGGATCACGGGGCGGCGGAAGGACTTTATGACTGGGTGAACCGCCTGCACGGCGAATCCGGCATGACCATCATTCTCGTCACCCATGACATCGGTGTGGTCAGCCAGTATGTCGACAGTATTGCCTGTCTGAACCGCACGCTTGTTGCGCATGGACTCCCGAAGGATGTGCTCAGTGGTGACAGTCTTGAAGAAATGTACGGCTGCGGCGCAATGCTGTTCGGCCACGGCGAAGTGCCGCACATGGTAGTCCACACGAAAGAACAGGAAGAACGGCGCAGCAGCGAAGGACACAATCACTAGAATGGATTTCCTCCAACATACCTTCATGCAGCGCGCGCTGATCGAGGCGGTTCTCGTCGGCGGCATCTGTGCCGTGATCGGCGTGTACGTGGTACTCAACGGACTATCCTTCATCGGCGCCGGGATTTCCCATTCCACTTTCGCCGGTGTGGGAATCGGACTGCTTCTCGGCATCGAACCGGTGATGACCGCACTCATCTTCGCCGTCCTCGTGGCGCTCAGCATCGGCGCGGTCAGTGAGAAGAGCAGGCTGCGCCATGATACGGCTGTAGGGATTTTCTTCGCCGCGACCATGGCGCTCGGGGTGCTGCTGATTGGATTGATGCGCGATCGCTATGTGGATGTGCTGGGCTACCTGTTCGGCAACATCCTCGCGCTGACGTCGGCGGATCTCTGGATGAGTTCCATCATGGCGCTCATCACCGGCGGAGCCGTGTTCGCGTTGTACAAGGAATTTCTCGCGCTGAGTTTCGATGCAGAAGTTGCTGCGGTAATGGGACTCCCCGTCCGGCGCCTGCATTACCTGCTGCTGGTGCTCATCGCGGTTACCGTTGTGCTGAGTGTGAAATCGGTGGGTGTGGTTCTTGTCTCCGCCCTCATCGTCACCCCCGCGGCAGCTGCCTGGCAGCTCACCGTGAGCTTCCGCCGCATGATGCTGCTTTCCCTTCTTTTCGGCGTGACTTCCTCCGTCGCCGGACTCCTCCTTTCCTGGTACGTGGATATTCCCTCCGGCGCGGGCATCGTGCTCACCGCAACCCTTGTCTTTTTCCTCGCATGGGGATTTTCGCCCCGCCGCCGGGGCGCGGGACGCAACACTGCCGCTTCCTCCCTCTCCCGCTGATCACCCGTAAATCATTGGCAGCAGAATGATGATGGCTCCGATGGCCAGTCGTTTCATGCCCGAACTGCGGTACTCCGCCGGCGTCTTTTTGTTCAGCGTGCTGACCATGCGGTCGCGGTAAAACGGCATGAAATGAAACGGCAGGATGATCTCGAAAAGAATCACCATGGCGTAGAGCAGTATCTGTCCCACCTGCGCCGTCTCCATCACGAAATGTACAATCAGCAGGATGAAGGCAAGCGAGGTAAAGGCGAAGCTGATAAGTTCGAAGGCGCCGGGTTTCCCTGACTTGTAAAATGTGATTTCCGCCTCGCGATAGCTCTCGGGTGTGAGGATGGCCCGGAGGGCGCTGCCGAGATACATGATCAGGAAGGCGACCAGGGTGAGAAGTTCAAATGTCTGCATGGAATATCCGCGGATAATACAACAGCGTCTGAAATATACTCAAACCCGCGCACACTGCAATCATGCCGGGGTATGCAACAAGTCCCTCGGCTTTACCGTAGTTGAACGATGTGTCCTTTGCAGGATATATTGAGGGTTCATACGATTATCGTCAGACAGAGAAATCCCACATGCGTCCGTTCATTGCCGTCCTTCTGTTCACTCTCCTTTCCACACACATTGTCGATGCGCAGTCCACCCGGCTGCTCCGTTTCCCTGATGTGCACGGCGACCGCGTCGCCTTCGTGTACGCCGGCGACATTTATCTCGCCTCCACCGGCGGAGGCAGCGCGCGGCAGCTCACCGCGCATGAGGGACAGGAGCTGTTTCCCAAATTTTCCCCTGACGGAAAGTGGATTGCGTTTTCGGCAGAGTACAGCGGAAGCCGGCAGGTGTACGTGATGCCCGCGGAAGGCGGCGAACCACGTCAGCTGACGTACTATAATGATGTCGGCATCATGCCGCCGCGCGGCGGCTTCGATCACCAGGTGCTGGGATGGACGCCGGACGGCAGCCGCATTCTCTTCCGCGCCAACCGTCTGCCCTGGGGTGTGCGTATGGGACGTTTTTATACGATAGACTTCAATGGCGGACTCGAGACACCACTCGCCATCCCTGAAGGCGGGACGGGAATGTTTTCGCCTGACGGGAAGACCATGGTATACACGCCGATCTCGCGTGAGTGGCGCACGTGGAAGCGCACCCGCGGGGGACGCGCACAGGATATCTGGACCTTCGATCTCGAGAATCTTTCCGCCGAGCGTCTGACGGACAATGTGATGACCGACAACCAGCCGATGTGGATTGGCAACACGGTGTACTTCACGTCCGTCAGGAATTTCACCCTGAACATCTATGCGATGGATCTGGCGACGAAGAGCATCCGCCAGGTTACGCGCCATGACGACTACGATGTGCTCTGGCCCTCGACCGGCGACCGGAAATCCATTGTCTACCAGTGTGGCGGGTGGATCTGGCAGCTTGATCTCGCAAGCGGTGAAAGCCGCAGGCTGGATATCAACGTGCAGAGTGACGGACGGCAGTCCCTCCCCGTCTTCAAAAACGTGAGTGACAACATTTCCGACGCCGCCATTTCCCCCAGTGGCAAACGCGCCCTGCTCGCGGCGCGCGGTGATCTGTTCACCGTGCCTGTCAAGCATGGTCCGACCCGCAATCTTACACGCACGCAGGGCGTTCGCGAACACGCATCTTCCTGGTCGCCCGACGGCACGCAGATCGCCTACCTGAGCGATGTGACCGGTGAATACGAAATCTGGCTGCGTGCGGCCGGCAGCGAAGGCGCCGCGGATGAAGCGCTGCCACGGCAGCTCACCACGGGAAGCAGCAGCTGGCTGTATCCCCCGGTCTGGTCTCCCGACGGCTCCGCTCTCGCGTACGCCGACCAGGCGAACGGACTGCATATCATCGATATTTCCTCCGGCACCGTGACGGACGTTGCAAAGGGACGGCGTCGCGCGATCACCCATTACCGCTGGTCCCCCGACAGTCGCTGGGTGGTGTATACCATGGCCGCTCCTTCTGATTTGATGGGCATCTGGGTGTTCAACCGCGACAACGGGGAAAACACGCTGCTCAGCTCGGGCTTCTCAAACGATAGTGATCCGGTGTTTTCCGCGGATGGACGCTACATGCTGTTCTGCTCGAACCGCGATTTCAACCTGACCTTCAGCAGTCATGAATTCCGCTACGTCTACGACAGGGCCACACGCGTCTATGCCGCGGCCCTGACCGAGGATGCGCCGCCGTTCAAACCCATCCGCAGTGACGAAGAAAAGGGTGCCGGTGATGCCGCCGACAAAGACGCCTCATCGACAGGCGCGGAAACATCGCCCGCGCCGGTACGCATCGAAGCTGCCGGTTTCCCGGACCGCATCACCGCTCTCCCCGGAGCGCCGGGTACGTACTTTGCTCTGACGGCAGCAAAGGACGCAGTGTATTATCTGCAGCGTGACGGACGGGGTCCTGCAACCCTGATGCGCTACGACTTCAGCAAACAGAAGGCCGAGGAGTTGCTTTCGGGAATTACCTCGTACGAACTTTCCGGCGACGGCTCCACCCTGCTGTACAGATACGGGAAAGACTGGGGCATGCTGCCGGCACAGGCGGGCCAGAGCAAGGAAAGCGGCGTGCTCGACCTGTCGGGTGTGGAAATGAAAATCGATCGGAAGGCGGAATGGAGGCAGATTTTCGCCGACGGCTGGCGGCTGATGCGCGACTGGTTCTACGATCCGAACATGCACGGCGTCAACTGGCCGGGCATGCGCGAAAAATACGGGCAGCTCCTGCCCTTCGTTGAGCGCCGCAGCGATCTGGATTTCATTCTCGGCGAAATGGTGAGTGAACTGAATGCCGGACACACCTATGTGAATGCGGGTGACGAGCCGCGGGTGCCCCGCGTGGATGGTGGACTGCTCGGCTGCGAATTCGAGAACGACGGCAGCGCATTTTTCCGCATCGGCAAAATTTTCGAAGGAGAAAACTGGCATGACGCCTTTCGCTCTCCACTTTCCGAGCACGGCACGGGTGTGAAGGCCGGTGATTATCTGATCGCGGTCAATGGCGTGGAAGTCCGCACCGGCAGCAATCCCTACCGCTACCTCGAAAACACCGCGGGGAAAACCGTGACGCTCACCGTGAACGATCGTGCATCGAAATCCGGGGCACGTGACATCATGGTCAATCCAGTCAACAGTGAAACCTCCCTGCGTTTTCTCGACTGGATCACACGCAGGCGACATATCGTCGACAGCGCCTCCAATGGCCGTATCGGGTATATCTGGATTCCCAATACCGCCGTGGAAGGAAATCGTGAGCTTTTCCGCTGGTTCTATCCCCAGGCGAACAAGAAGGCACTCATTCTCGATGACAGGTATAACGGCGGGGGCTTCATTCCCTACAATATGATTGAGCTGCTCGATCGTGAGCCGCTGAACTACTGGGCCCGGCGCGGCATCGAACCCTTCAGCGCCCCGGACGTGTTTCACGAGGGGCCGAAAGCCTGCCTGATCAACGGCTACAGTTCTTCAGGCGGCGACGCTTTCCCGTACTATTTCCGGAAACGCGGACTCGGCAAACTCATCGGCACACGGACCTGGGGCGGACTGATCGGACTCTCCGGTCAGCCCTCCTTCGTCGACGGCGGATCGCTCAGCATTCCGTCCTTCCGTTTTTACGACACCGAGGGCAACTGGGCCATCGAAAACGAGGGCGTCTCGCCGGATATCGAAGTAATCGATCGTCCCGACGCCGTGGCAAAGGGTCACGATCCCTCGCTGGAAAAGGCCGTCGAAGAACTTCAGCGCGAACTCGAAAGCAATACGCCCGAGCGTCCCGCACCTCCGGTACCGCCGAACGAGGCGCGCTAAACAAAAAAAAAAATCGAGGAAGCAAGTGGAGAGTGCTTCAGGAAAAAGCAGGTAAGTTGTTTCATACGAACGCCTTAATGCCGTTTGTGTGCTTCATGTTACAATCTTGCTTTTCACGGAGGCCCTTTCTACTTTTCATCCTCACTCTATCGTTGACTGGAACAGTGAATGTGGCACCCCCACCCATTCAACGAAACATATTTCTCCACTCACAGCGACATCAGTTGACTTGAGAATTCTTACCGTTCTTCTGCTGATCGCCGGGCAGGTAGCTTTTGCCCAGCATCAAGGCGCGGGACCTTCGGCTCTGCGCAAAAGTCTGGATGATGATGAAAGCAAGTTCACCAATGTGGGCAGCATTCGTCTGACCATTTCCAACTTCGGTACTATCGGACATGGCTTCAATAAATGGCCATTCCAACCCAACTGTGAATACCCGGCCGGGTCCGGCATCGAGCACATCTTTGAGGGTGGACTCTGGATCGGCGCCTTCAAGGGTGGTGCGGGACCATATGTCTCCACCGGTGCGGTGGACGTCAGTTCCGTGCGCGACGTGGCAGCCGGCTTCGAATTTACGAATGCCGTTGGCACACGTACCGAGGAGCGTTCGACACTTGCGGATTCCCGGTTTTTCAGTCCCGATGCCATCAGTCATCAGGACTTCGTTGCCGATTTCACTGATTCCAACCGCGTCATTCCCGGCACCAACACCACCATTCCCCAGCACGACTATCCGCTGAAAGCTGCCGTGCACATGGAGACGTACGCGTGGAACTTCTCTTTCGCCGAAAACTTCGTCATCCTCAATTACACGATCACCAACGAAAGCGACCAGGCGTTCGACAGTCTCTACGTGGGCATGTGGGTGGATCCCGTGGTGCGGAACACAAATCTGTCTCCACCACGAGGCTCCTCTTTCTATAGCCGTGGCGGGAACGGGTATATGGATTCCCTGCGTCTCTGCTATGAATTCGATGTGGACGGTGATCCGGGCTTTACAGACAGTTACTTCGGGCTATCCGTCCTGGGTACGACGCCAATTCAGCGATTCGGGACCAAACCTGACGGCAGCGATTCGCTTGGTGCGCGCGTTGTGTTCAATTCATGGCAGTTCCGCAATACGACGGATCCGATTTACTTCAGTCCGGAAAACGACCGGCAGCGTTTCGAAAAGCTGGCCAGCGGACTCCCCCGCACTGAGTACAGCAACCTCAAATCCCCAAGTAACCGCTCGGTGCTGATGAGCACCGGTCCTTTCACACGCCTCGAGCCCGGGCAAAGTGTCAACGTGGTATTCGGCATCATCACCGCCAAGAAATATGGCAACGATCCGACACCCGACGACACCTATCTGGCGAAGAACAATCTCTTCCGCGGCTGGCAGTTCGCGCAGCAGGCCTATGACGGTGAGGATAAAAACCGGAACAATCAGCTCGATTTCGGGGAAGATCTCAACGGTGACGGTCAGCTGACGCGCTATGTACTGCCCGCTCCGCCCACTGCACCGCGCGTCAAGGTGATCCCTGGAAACCAGTCCGTCAATCTCTTCTGGGATGATCGCTCTGAATCCTCGGTCGACCCGATTTCCGGTGCGGAAGATTTTGAAGGATACCGCGTCTACCGCACGAATGCGGGCAGTGATCTGGACGTCACGAAAGTCCTGTCCAATTCCTTCGTCCTCGCCGGCGAATATGACAGGAAAGACAACGAGCTGTTTTACAACACCGGCTTCCAGGCGGTGCGGCTCCCCTCCCCCATCAAGTTCGCGGGAGATCCGACCGAGTACGTGTATGGACTGGAAGTGCCGAATCAGCTCAATGGCTGGCAGTATGTTTACACGGTCACGGCTTTCGACAGCGGAGACCCGATCAATAATGTCCAGAGCCTGGAAAGCAGCCGCCTGCAGAATGCCACGCGTGTGATTCCCGGAACGACGCCGGAGGACGCCATCGACAGGGAGCCGTTCGTGTACCCGAATCCCTACTACGCCAATGCGCTGTGGGACGGTGACGGCGAGCGCGAGCGCAAGCTGTATTTCGCGAATCTTCCCACTCGTGCGGAAATACGCATCTATACCATGGCGGGGGATCTTGTCAAGACCATGCGGCACGAAGCCGCTACATCCAATGGATCGGATATCGACTGGTTTTCACAGTATTCGGATGGCACGCAGCAGTTCGCAGGAGGCGAACACGCCTGGGACCTGATCACGGACAATGACCAGGCGACGGCGACGGGACTGTACCTGTATACCGTGGAAAACATCGATAGTGGAGAAATCAAACGAGGAAAATTCGTCATCATCAAGTAACCAGCACAGGAGTGTCTCGTATGAGAATGCTAAGACCGTTCATGTTTCTTTCTGCACTGCTCGTCATCTTCGCGATGACCGCCCAGGCGCAGATCACGTCAGATACGCTGACCATTCAGCAGATTCAGCAGCAGCCTGAAGACTCCCTGAACGCCGGCATCACCGACTCTCCCCACGTGGGCGACACCGTCACCGTCGAGGGTGTGGTCATCGCCGCACCGCGCATCAGTCAGGGTGGTCCCCCGACCTTCGCGCTCGGCAATGCGTTCACCATGTACATCATGGATCCCAACGGCGGTCCCTGGAGTGGGCTCAACGTCCGCGCCTCCGATTCCCTGGCCGCGGATGCCATTCTCTTCACCGTCGCCGATACGGGCTTCGTCGTGCGCTTCACCGGTGTTGTGACGCAGTATTACACGACCACGCAGTTCGAAGTCGGCGTCGGCAGCGACTGGAACGCTGACGTTTCCCTTGAAATCCTCGACGATATGGGACACCGTCCCGATCCCACCACGATCACGCTCGGTGATCTCGTCGACGGCGGTCCCCAGGACGACATTCCCCTCGGACAGCAGTGGGAAGGCGCCTACGTCAATATCAACAATGTCAAAGTCGGTTCCGTGAATCAGAACACCTCGACGGGACGTTACACCTGGACCATTCTCGATGGCGCTGGCAACAGCATTGGCGTTTACGATCAGAGTGTGTATTTCCGTGGCGGCTCCCAGGGCTTCGATCCGAACTGGGCTCCCCCCGCACCGGGTACGACCATCAGCTCGATTCGCGGTGTCATCTCGAGTTCGAGCCAGGGCATCGTCATCGCCCCGATTTATCCCGGCGACATGCAGCTCGGTTCCTTCCCGCCGATCGTCAGCGATCTCACGCGGGATATCGCCATTCCGACGACCTCCGACGCCGTGGAAATCAGCTGCATGGTTGAAGACAGCAATGAAGACGGCTCCATCACCGATGTCACCCTCGTGTACGGCCTCTACGAGAATGACGACAATGTGGAAGTCGACCGCCTGACCATGAGCTACGATGACGGCACGATGATGGCCACCGCGAGCATCCCGGCACAGGCCGACGGCGCGATCGTCTGGTATTACATCGAAGCGACGGACAACGATAACGAAACCGTGGTCTTCCCCGGCGACATCATCAACGGACGTCCCTTCTACATCGTGCGCGACGGCGACCTTCGCATTCGCGACATTCAGTACACCCCGTACGCAGACGGACGCTCGGGTGCCATTGCAGGCGAAGTGAGCATTCGTGGAACCGTGGTTGGCGGTGCTGATGATCTCGGCATGGTCTTCATCCAGGACGACAGCGCTCCGTGGAGCGGACTGATGGTGCGCGGCGACGAAAGCGTGCGCAATCTCGTGACCGGACAGGATGTGACCGTCACAGGTACCGTCGACGAGTACTACGACGTTACCGCGGTGGTGGACGCTTCGCTGACCACCGATCACGGAACGGCGACCGTTCCCGATGCGATTGAACTCGAAACAGGCACCTTTGAAAGTGATGTCGTCACCAATGGCAATACAGACGCCGAGCAGTGGGAAGGCATGCTCACGGTCTTCAAGAATCTTGAAGTGACGAGCGACAATGCTGACGATCCCGCCGGCAACTACGGTGAAATCCTCGTCAATGATGGTACCGGCGACATGCGCGCCGATGACATCGGCACCTGGAGCGACACCTACACCAACGATTCGACGGAAACCGGCAAGACCTATCTCGGTCCCGGAAAAACCATCGCCTCCCTCACCGGCGTGAGCTACTATTCCTTCGGCAACTACAAGCTGGAGCCGCGTGGCGAGGATGATGTCGAGGGTATCGGCACTGCCGAACATCCCCCTGTCATCACGGATCTCAAGCGCAACGTCGCCATTCCGACCTCCTCCGATGCCGTCACCGTGACATGCAAGGTCGAAGACAGCAATGCCGGCGGTACCATCAGCAAGGTGGAAGTTGTTTACGGCATGGCCGAAACCGAGAGCGGTCGCGTCGAGCTGAGCTACGACGAAAGCACAACGATTGCGACCGGCAGCATTCCCGCAATGGCTGACGGCGACGTGGTGTGGTACTATATCGAAGCCACCGACAACGACAGCGAGATGGCCACCTATCCTGAGGTCGTTACCGGCACCCTTCCCTTCTTCATCGTGCGCGACGGCAACATCCGCATCTGGGACATCCGCTACACGCCGTATGAGGACGGTGTACCGGGCTGCACAGGCTTCGAGAATATCACCACCCGTGGTACGCTCGTCGCCGGTCCCAACATTGGCAACTACTTCCTCCAGGGTGCGGAAAGCGAATGGAGCGGAATTCAGATCTATTCCAGTACGCTGAAGGATGAAGGACTCGCACTTGGCGACGACATCACTGTCACCGGTAAGGTCGGCGTGCGTTACGGTGTCGTGCAGCTCAGCGATGTGACCATCGACGAAAACCACGGAAACGTGGCACTGCCCGATCCGATCATGCTGTCGACTGGCATGTTTGAAACCGCAGTTACGCCGGATGGCGACATGGATGCCGAACCGTACGAAGGCATGCTCGTCGGCTTTGAAGATTTGACCGTGACCTCCGACAACGCCGATGCCCCCAATGGCAACTACGGTGAATTCCTGGTCGACGACGGCAGCGGCGAAATGCGCGTTGACGATCTCGGGACGTGGGATGACGTGTACACCACCGATTCCACCGACACCGGACTCATCTATCTCAAGCCCGGCACCTACATCACCGGTCTTACCGGACTGATGTATTTCGCGTTTGACAACTTCAAACTCGAACCGCGCAGCGAAGATGATTTCGTCGACGTCATCACGTCGCTCGAGCACATCCCGACCATGCCGAATGCAATCACGCTGCAGGCCAACTACCCCAATCCGTTCAGCGCAGCGGCTGGTACCACCATCCGCTTCGACATTCCGCAGGCAGGACAGGCCAGCCTCAAGGTCTATGACCTCGCAGGCCGCCTGGTCGCAACCGTGGTGGACGGCAGCCTCGAAGCCGGCAGCTATACCGCCCGCTTCGCGGCAGAGAACATGACCCCGGGCATGTACCTCTATCGCCTGACGGTCAACGGCATCAGCCGCACCGAACGCATGATTGTCACCCGTTAAACCCAACCGGGCAGGCGGGTTCGCCCGCCTGCCCATTTTTTATTGCATATGATCAAATTCCTCCCATATCTCGCAGCAGCCGTTGTACTGCTGATCAGCTCCGGTTGCTGTCCCTGCGACAGAACCTCATCGGCCGAGAACGCTCACGCAGACAGCGCGGCTCCCACCATACCGCTGTCCCATCCTCCGACCGAAATCGCCCTCAGTTCCGGTGGCGGATTCAGCGGCTACGTATCCGGCGAGGCCATCACCCCCGATGGCTTCGTGATCAGCTGGCATGGACGTCCCGGAACGCGTGAGAATCTCGACACGCTCGCACACATGGACGGTAAACAGCACGCACAGCTGCTCGACGATGTGTATGCACAGGACCCTGCGGGCATTCGGCTGCAGGAGACCGGGAACATGACGACAGCGCTGATCATCACATCCGGTGACGAGGTCTGGACCATTACCTGGTCCGGACAGCGCAGCAACGAGGAAGCCGTTCCTTTTGCCGCGCGCAAACTTCGCGACATCGTATGGAATGCCCTGCAATCGATTACCCCGGCGAACCCCGGCACCGAATAACTCTGCCTTCAGGAAAAGGAGACGCCATGGCACGCTTTTCGACACTCTTGATTCTCGTTCTCATCTCAACTGCGATGCTGTCCTCAACACTGCATGCGCAGCATCGGAAAGCTGAAACCGTGGCGGTGCACAGCAGCGCAGGTAATGTCACCATTGATCGCGTGTCCGCGCTCGGTGCGCGCTATGGCGACTGGAAAGAATCGAACCGCGTCCTGCGCACGGCGCCTGAGCTGTGGAATGTCGCAGGGCTCGATATCGACCAGATACTCGCCTATGGAGAGCATCGCGGCATCGTTCCCGGTTTCCGCGTTTCATGGGATGATCGCTATGGCATCCCCCTCGCCATGAGCGGCTCCGTGCTGCAGCACTCCATGGGGACTTTCAACGCCGATGCCGCACTGCATGACAGAACCGCACAGATATTCTTCCAAAAATTTGCTTCGCTTCTGAAACTGGAACCGGAGGCTGCAGGATTTGTCCTCAGCTCCGTCCTGCACACAGAAAACGGACGCACCCACCTGCGCTACCGTCAGGAAATTGAGGGCATCCCCGTCTGGGGCGGCGAGGTGGTCTGCGGATTTACTCCTCTGGGTGACCTCGATTATTTCACGGGGCGCTACGCGCCGTCCTCCCTGCATACCGAAGAAGCGTTTCTCCAGGGCAGCGACAACGCACTGCAATCCGCCCGCAGCTGGCTCGCGGCTCGCGGAGTGCATGATGAGCTTGAGGCGGGGAAATATGCAGTTTCTGCATATTCTGGTCCGACCACCACCCGAAATTACCTCATGGAAGCCGAAACGCTGCGTCCCGTCTGGGTCGTGGAAATGCGTACGGATGCGCTTGCACGCTGGCGCATTTTCGTCGACGCGCGCGACGGCAGCGTCGTACGCGGGTACAACTACACCTGCGCAGACGGTCCCGAGAAGGCGACGGCAAAAGACCTGGCGGGGAATGACGTAACCATCGACACGTACCTGCACCAGGGAAATTATTACATGATCGATGCGTCGCGTACGATGTTCAATGCCGGTGCGTCTGTATTTCCGAATTCTCCGGCTGGCGCCATTGTCACGCTCAACGCCAATAACAGCGACCTCGTCAACATTACGCAGTTCCAGTCGAGCAATAATAGCTGGGGCGACGCTTCGAGTGTCTCCGCGCATTCCAACCTTGGCGTTGTCTACGAATACTACCTCTCCACCCACAGCCGTAACTCCATCGACGGCAAGGGCGGGACGATCTACGCCATCGTCAATGTCACCGACGGCGGTCAGTCGATGGAGAACGCATACTGGAACGGACAGTTCATGGCCTTTGGTAACGGGGGCACGGTGTTCGATCCCATCGCCCGCGCACTCGACGTCACCGCGCATGAGCTGACGCATGGCGTCACCGAGCACACGGCGGGACTCGAGTATCTCAATCAGTCCGGCGCACTCAACGAAGCGATCAGCGATATCTTTGCGGCCATGGTCGATCGTGACGACTGGCTGATCGGCGAGGAAGTCACACGCACGAGTTCGCAGTTTCCCAATGGTGCGCTGCGCGATATGCAGGATCCGCATAATGGCGGAACGCAGGGCATCGCTGCATGGCAGCCAAAGCATATGAATGAGTTCGTCACACTCCCGGAAAATGTGGACAACGGCGGTGTACATATCAACAGCGGCATCATCAATCACGCAGCCTATCTGCTCAGCGAAGCGATCGGCCGCGACAAGGCGGAACACATTTTTTACGATGCGCTCTCCACAAAGCTGACCAGGCAATCGCAATTCATCGACTTCCGCCTCTCCATCATCCGCTCCGCGCAGGAGTTGTACACGCAGACGGAAGCGGACGCCTGCGCGAGCGCCTGCGACCAGGTGGGCATCACCGATGGGAATCCCACCGGTGATCCGACGGACTATCCTCCCGTTGATGGTATCGATCGCATGCTCTTTGTCAACACCGATCCTTTCCTCCCGGCACCGCTCTGGATCGTGACACCGCCGGGCGGACCGAATGATTTTTCCTCTGTTTCCTTTACAGAAGTGTGGAGCCGTCCGAGCATCACCGACGATGGCACGGTGGCCGTGTTCGTGGACACCGATTACAACGTTCGTGCCATTGCGCTCGACGGTCCGCCGAACGAGCAGGTCATCGACAACTCCGAAGTGTGGAACAGTATTGCGATAAGCAAGGATGAGAATCTTCTGGCCGTGACCACAGTGCTTCTGAATCCCGAGGTTTACATCCTCGACATTTCCGGCGCAACCCCTGTCGCACAATCCTTCGACGTGTACACCCCGAACTACAGCGGCGAATCCGTCCCCAACGTCGCAAAATTCCCCGACGCGCTCGACTTCAGTCTCGACAGCCGTACCCTCCTCTTCGATACCTACAATGAGATCGAGTACAACGGTCAGGCTCTCGGCTTCTGGGATATCAACGTCATGGATGTGTGGGACATGGAAGCGGATAATTTCGGGACGGGACGCATAGACCGCATCTTCCCGCAGGATCCCGATGTCAACATCGGCAACGCCATTTACTCGCGCACGAAGCCAACAGTCATCGCATTCGACGTGCAGTACCCCGGCGAATCCGAAGCGTACGTCGTCGCGATGGATCTCCTCGAAGGCAAGCCCGTCACTGTCGCACAGGCGTCCTTCGGCACCAACGGGTATCCGACCTATAACGGTGATGACAGCATGATTTCCTTCGTCGGTCTGTCTCAGGACATCAACGTGATTTACAACGTGGCGATGGAAGTAGACGGTATCACGCCTGCGGGCGACCCGCAGGGCTTCGTCCTCGCCGGTACGGCACCGGTCTGGTTCCGCACCGGTCAGCGTCCCGTTGCCGTCGAAGCCACACGGGCCGCTCTGCCCGACCGGCCTGTGCTGGGACAGAATTACCCGAATCCATTCAATCCCTCGACAAGCATTCCCCTGCAGCTTGCACGCAGCATGCATGCGCGCGTCAGCGTGCACGATATGCTGGGACGTGAAGTTCGCATCCTTGCCGACGAAGTGTTCCCGGCAGGAACACATGTACTGCGCTGGAACGGCCGGGATAATGCAGGGATGACGCTGCCCGGCGGCGTGTACTTCGTACGTCTCAGTGCCGGCGAAACAACGACAACCAAACAGATGCTGTATCTCAAGTAAAGCGACAATATGCGCCTACGCTACATTCTTCTTGGCCTGCTCCTGATCAGCGGCTGCTCGGATACCCCGAACGATCCGGTCGGCAACAAGCCGCCGGAAACATATCTCTCCCTGCAGCCGGATGGCGAACTCCGTACAACCACCAGCAGGCAGCATATCCACTGGTGGGGCGACGATCCCGATGGCTTCGTCGCCGGCTATTTCATCAGCTTCGACAATGTCGAATGGTCCTTCACCACACGCAATGACAGCGTCTTCGCCCTCTCGCTGTCCGGAAGCGACACCACGTACAGCTTCTACGTGCGGGCCGTTGACGATCAGGGGAATGCGCGTTACGATGCCGACGGGCCTTACGGTCCCGAGCCCTTCACCGACGAAAACGGGAACGGGGTATGGGATGACGGGGAAGCGTTTATCGATCTCGGGCTGGTCGATCCGACTCCCGCCGACCTCGACTACCCGATACAGAACTCTCCGCCGGTAGTGGAATTCCGGCAGGGTTCCGACGTGCCCGACACCACTTTCACGGTCGCGACCTTCGCCTGGCTGGGAACGGATCTGGACGGGGATGAAACGATACAGGCGTACATGTATGCCCTGAACGATACGCTCGACCCGGCCTCATGGCGCATGCTGCCCCGCAGCACGACCTTTCTCACCCTTTTCGAGAAAGACGGTCTCGTCGAGGGAGATAATGTGTTCTATCTCAAGGCAGTGGACATCGCAGGTACGGAGAGCCGGATCATCCGCATGCCGGATACATCGCGAAGCTGGTATGTCAAGAAACCGCGCACCGACTTGCTGATTGTGGACGACTACAAGCCCACGGACAATGCGGCTGGTTTCTATGCTTCGCTGACCGATACGCTGTTCGGCGGACGCTTTCGTAACGCGGATGTACTGGACATCAAGGCGGGGGCGAACACGACAACCAGAGGGATTTTCCTGCCTCCCTATATCAATCCGACCTTCATCGAAACGCTGAAACTTTTCCGCTATGTGATCTGGTACGGTGACAACACCCCGACGCTCGACGTGGCGCAGGTGGCGCTCCCGGAATACCAGAACAGCGGCGGCAACGTCATCTTCACTTCCGCCTTTCCTGAAGCCGCAATCGATCCGCGCGGTGGCATAACCGACTTCGCTCCGGTTGACAGCATCAGTCCGCTGGCCATTTCTTTTATCGCGAAAGGTGTCCGTGTGTTGCCCGACAGTGAATCTCCCGGCTATCCAGCTCTCGTCCGTGACGAGGGCGGCGTACCCGTCGCTTTCATTCGCGAACTGTACCGCAAGATCAACGCGCGCAATTTCTACCGCTTCGAGGAGAGTTCACGCTGGGAAGGCCAGCCAGTTGTGGCCGTACGCAGCGGAGACAGCCGGTTCATGCTCTTCGGCATTCCGCTTCACCGTTTCGACGGGGAAGGATCTGTCGGCTCTCTCATCTACCTGATATTCAGAAACGAATTTGGGTTGCAGTAAATGACAACCAGAATGATAGTACCGCTTCTCCTGCTGCTGCTGTTTTCGACGTCGCTGGCGCAGGCGCAGAAGGCGACCATCAAGGGAACGATCAAGGACTCCCGCACCGGTGAAACGCTTATCGGTGTCAACGTGCTCGTCAAGGGTACGTACTACGGTGCGGCGACGGACGTCAACGGGAAGTATGTCATACGCGACATGAATCCCGGAGAGTACACCCTCGTCATCTCGCTGATCGGCTACAAGAAAATTCAGCAGACAGGTGTCGATGTTGCAGAGGGACAGACGAAGACGCTGGATTTTGAAATGGAGGAAACCATCCTCACGATGGATGAAGCCGTGGTGATCATCGGTGAGAAACCGCTGATGGACATTGAGGAAACGGCCAGTTCGCGGACGGTGACCGCCGAGGATATCGAAGTCGCCGTGATTGAAAATGTGACGGACGTCGTGGCACAGCAGACCGGCGTGGTGAAATCCGATGAGGGAATTCACATCCGCGGTGGACGCGCGTATGAGAACGCCTTCCTCCTCGACGGCATTTCCGTACAGGATCCCCTTGCAGGAACCGGCTTTGGCCTGCAGCTCAGCGCCGCTTCCATCCAGGAACTGGAAGTGATCACAGGCGGGTTCAATGCGGAGTACGGGCAGGCCACGTCCGGCGTGGTCAATGTCACCACAAAGGATGCGACCGACCGCTACACGTTTTATCTCTCGCACAAGCGCGACAACCTGGGTTTCAACAGCGACAGCCGTTCGAACTGGAACACCGACATCAGCGAACTGTCGCTCGGCGGACCCGAACCGCTGACGTCCTTTCTCCTCCCTTCGATGGGCATTGACCTCCCCGGCACCATTTCCCTCTTCGGGAACATGTACGCCGGATTCTCCGACAACTTTACCCGGCTCACTCCCATCATTCGCGGCGGTCAGCCCACTGGCGACTACAGGGAAATTACTGCGGGGCAGCTGTATTCGAGCACGTTCGGCGGCACGCGCTTCGCTCCGCGGCAGGACAACAACTGGTTCTGGCTCGGCAAAATCACCTGGGCCTTCTCCCCCACCATGAAGCTGCGGTATTCGTATAACCAGTCCGTCAGCATCAATCAGAATTCCCAGTCCCTGCAGACCAACCTCGAGTACGTCGAACCGAGTCCGGGCTATCAGTATGAATTCCAGAACATCCTCGACGGCGCGAACACCTACACGCACAACACGGTTTTCCACACGCTGAGCTGGACGCATACGCTGAACAGCCAGTCCTTCTACGAACTGAAACTCAGCCGTTTCTATACGAACCTGCGTGCGGATGCGAACGGGAAAGACTGGACGCAGTACGAGGAACCGAAAGACCTGATCACCTTCCCGGTCGAGTACTACAATAAGGACACGGATTATGTCGGTGTGATCCCAGGTGACGGATTCTGGGATACGGGAAACGGCTTCACCTGGCACGATCATTACGTCGCCAATTACACGGTAAAAGCCGATTTCACCAGCAACCTGTCGGAGCAGAACAAGTTCAAGGCAGGACTCGACGTTACCTGGGGTGAAATGCAGGTGGTGGATATTTACAAGCCCTGGCTCGGCGATCTCGGACTCAACAATGACATCTACAATGTTCATCCGGCCTACGGTGCGATGTACGCGCAGGACAACGTCAACTTCAGCGGTATGATCCTGAATTTCGGTCTGCGGCTGGACTGGTGGATGCCCGGTAAATTCGTCGATGACGCGGTGGCCAATCCCGAGGTCATCACCATCCCTGATGACGTACGCGCATCGTATATGGAAAACACCTTCGGATTGTTCGGTCGCCGTTTCAAGGCGCGTATCAGTCCCCGTCTCGGCATATCGCATCCCATCTCCGACAATCAGACACTGTTCTTTTCCTACGGCCACTTCACCAAGCGTCCCCGTCCCCAGTTCGTTTACGCCAAGCTGAACCCCGTCAGTGCGAAATCCACCTTCCAGAAATTCGGCAATCCCGACCTGGATCCGGAAACCACTGTCGCGTACGAGCTCGGCCTGCGCAACCAGTTCACCGAAGACGACGTGCTCACACTGACGGCGTATTACAAGGACATCTTCGATTACGTCAGCACGAAGTCGGCGAAGATCCCGAGTTCGCGCTTTTCCGGCGGTTCTTTCATCACGTATATCAACCAGGATTACGCCCGCACGCGCGGTGTGGAGGTGGAGTACAAGAAACGCATTGGACGCTGGTTCCGCGGCACGGCCAGCTTCGCCTACAGCATCGCAACCGGCAAGAGTTCTTCTCCCGACGAAGGCGCACTCGTGCAGCGCGGTGATCTCGAGGAATCGATCAAGGAAAACTACCTGATCTGGGATCGTCCCCTGCAGGCTTCCGTGAGCGCAAGTTTCTACATTCCCCCCGGCAATGATCCTCTTGGAATCGGACTGCTCGAGGATCTGAATTTCTACTTCCGTGCTTTCTTCCAGAGCGGCAAACGCTACACGCCGGAACTTCTCATTGGCTATGATCCCAATACCGGTCGTCCCGTGTATGAGCGTGATCGCACGAACCTGTACGGAGATGTCGGTGAAAACTGGTTCTATCTCGATGTGAACATCGAGAAGCATATCATGCTGGCAGGACTCGACCTCGGCATCCTTGTGGAAATCACGAACATACTCGGGAATGAGAATTCCACCATCATCAATCCTGTGACGGGACGCGCGTACGAGTACGGCGATCCCACCCCTGGCGGTTATAACGATCCGCTTTACCCGGATCTGCAGGCCCCGCTCAATCCGTATCCTTACAATCCCGCGCGGTATCTTGCTCCGCGCAATATTCGCGCAGGAATTTCCATCAAGCTATGACAGGCACAAAACATATCACGCTGAGAACGCTTCTGCTCGTCCTGCTGCTTACCGCAGTGATAACGGGCAGCGCGCAGGCCCAGCTGATTCCGCTGCTCGGCGGACAGCGTGCGGGCATATCCTCGCTGCAATTCCTGAAAATCGGTACCGGCGCCCGTGCGGTGGGCATGGCGGAATCGTTCATCGCCGTTGCGGACGACGCATCGTCCCTCCATTACAATCCCGCGGGCATGGTGCAGTGTGAAGGACATGAACTGATGTTCTCGCACACCTCCTGGGTGGTGGATTTGCAGCACGAATTCGTCGCAGGTATCTACCGGCTCTCGCCGGGAGATGCTGTTGGTGTTTCCTTCACTTCCCTGCATACCGAAGACATGGAAGTGCGTACGGAAACGCAGCCCTTCGGTACAGGACGGTACTTCACTTACGGTGACATTGCGATCGGGCTCTCCTACGCCCGGCAGCTCACCTCACAGTTCTCGTTCGGCGCCACTGTCCGCTACGTCGAGGAAACCATCGACGTCCTCAAGACGCGTGCCGTGATGATCGATCTCGGAACGTATTACTGGACGGGACTCGGCAGCACGCGATTCTCTGTTGCCGTTTCCAACTTCGGGAACAACGTTGCGCCGGAGGGAACGGTGGATCTCCCGCATGGCGAAGAGGTCTCCTCATTCCAGGAATTCTCACCCCCTACGATGTTCCGCATCGGTTTTGCCTTCGAGCCCGTCGAAGACGACGTAAACCGTCTGACGGCTTCGGCACAGCTCAACCATCCGAACGATAACAGCGAGAACCTTGCGCTCGGGTTCGAGTACGCCTGGAACGAACTGTTCTTCGTCCGTGCCGGCTACAAGCTCAATGTTGACGAAGAGGGACTCACCGCAGGCGCGGGCATCAACGCTCCCATCGGTTTCGGCCGGGGCGGAGTGGATTACGCCTACGCGGACTTCGGCCGTCTTGGCGGCGTGCATCGCATCACTGTACGACTGGGATTCTGACCATGATCAGCCTACGCAAATCCATACAGACTTTGACCGCATGTGTGGCAGCGACCCTGCTACTCAGCGCATGCGGTGATACGTTCGATTCCGCCGACCTCGGCGCGACAGCCCCGCAGGAAACATACGGCGACACCAGCTACGTGCTGCAGCAGCCGATATGGACGGGCTTCGACGAACCTGTCGACGTGCTTCTCGGACGCGAGCCCTTCATTTATGTCGCCGAGCGCGGTGCAGGACAAATCACCATGATGGATCTCTCCGGCAGCACGATCGGGAGTTCCGCTTTCATTCAGCGTCCCACAGCCCTGGCGCAGGACTACCGGCTCGACCTGCTGGTGTGCGGCGAATTCGACACCACGATTGGCGGCACTTCTGCAACCTTTGGTGCCATTTACCGCATCAAACTCGTTGATGCCGGACATAACATCCCGCAGGCACGTGTTGAGCGAGTGTACTTCGATCCGCTCAATCCTGACAGGCGCTTTACCGGCGTCGCCGTACTCGTTGATAACAGCTATTACGTGACGCGCACCGGGCCGAACAACACCAGCCTCGTCGATCCTGACGACGCGGTGATGCTGTTTGACAAAAACGACAATCTGCGGCCACGCGTCGAATGGCCCGGACTCTCGGTCGATGGGACAGGACTCGCGACACTTACCGTCCCGACCTCCATTTCAACGTTCCCACGTATTACTACGGATTTCATCTTCACACAGATGGGTGAGCAATCGCTGTTCCGCACGCAGTGGATCACACAGCGCACGACAGGCGATGTCACACAGTGGGAATCGTATTATACGCCAGCGCGTGATGGTGAAATTGACTTCCTGCGGGTGAGTCTCTTCTCCCGTCCCGAAGATGTGACGGTTGACGATGCGGGCAATATGTACATTATCGATGCCGGACTCGATTCCCTTTTCCGCTTCAATCCCTCCGGTTTCATCACGCAGGCATTCGGCGGCGCGGAACAGTTCTCGCATCCTGAGGGCGTGGCGCATTTTGATCGGACATTGTATATCGCGGATACGGGCAACGACCGCATTCTCCGCTTCGTACTTTCCACCGATCTCGAGTAACGTCTATACCCTTCCCTGAATTGCAAAACGTGCCGCTGCGGTCAGTCCGCGGCGGCACGTTTCATTTTATGACTCCTGTAGTATCGCTCAGCCAGTCCCGAGCGGCAGCAGATCAATGGGCTGATCGGCGAAGAGCAGGAACATGACCACGTACAGAAGGATGGATACGACGAAGCCGTACATGAATACGTTGTAGGATACACGCAGATGGTGGTATTTACGTCCCAGCACCTGTCCGAGGTAATAGAAATCCCGGATCATGCTCCCGTAGAGGTAATCTTTGTCCTTCAGCATTTCACGCATGCCCCATTCAAAATCATCAACGGGCACATTGTAGAAATTTCCGAAAAACAGCAGGTTCGCCCGCTTCTGTTCGATATCCTCCCGCGTAAACATGCCGCTGGTGACCTTGGGGCGCGAGGCCAGCACCGCATAGACAATGGTTGTCAGGCAGACGGCCAGGAAAAGGAATGTGGGGACGGCCATGTAGGGATTGGTATCGAGTTTCCGGAACAGCACGCTGATGATGACCGAGATGACCAACGCATTGATACTGATCATAATGTTGGCCTTGCTGTCGACCATGGAGCTGAAGCTAACGTGATTGCGTGAGGTGATGCGGAACATCGTCTCCACGCCGCGATCACCTTTCCCGAGTATTTCCTTCACCCCTGCTGCCTGGTTGCTTCCGGACTGTTTGTCCTTCTTTTTCTTTTTTCCTTTCGGAGCCAGAGAAGCAAAATCAACGTCTTCCCCACGCTCCACTGCAGCCAGGCCTGTTTTCACCGTAGCCAGGTTTTTATCCAGTCGGTCCTGGTATTCGGCTCTGGCGTAGTCAGTATAAAACGTGCGTCCTTCAAGAAATGTGACCTGCTTCCGCAGCCATTCCTCTTCGCTGAATTCCTGTTTTGCGACGGCGGCCAGTTCCTGTCGCAGCAGCTGTGCACGGCTCCAGAATCGTTTCCTCCCGATGTGCAGGAGATCCGCGTCACAGATCACTTTTTCCTGAAGCGTCGTGGGAGCGACGTCGAGTTCAGTGACGAGGATGCAGTTTCGAACAGCCGCGATCGCATCACGATCATACTGCCGCTTCTTTAGAAAGCGTTCAGCGAAATCTGCACTTGCCTGTTCGTGATGCGTGTACACCTCGGTGATGCCCGTGTCGTGAAACCAGGCGGCGAGGACGACGACTTCCAGATCCTGGCCCTGCAGCCCGCTCGCCTCACCGATTTCCACCACGGCCTCGACCACCTCAGCGGTGTGCGCAAAGTTGTGAAAGCTGTAATCCTTCCCGAGGTGTTTCGTGAAATGCTTGAACACGTGGGAAGAAGCCTGTTCCGTCAGAGAGACATGTTCTTCGGCCATGGGAGACGCTCCGTTGTCGCGGGTTGCTATGATTGGAAAATAGTCCTTGCCTGCATGCAATTCAATCCTGCGGTCCATCATCTCCAGGCAATCGCGTATAATCACGATCCTTCAGGTATGCGTAAAATGCCGTCTGCGCACGAGCAGTCTCCGCATGCGCATCGGCGAAGAAGTAACTGTTCTGCTGTTCCGGATCGATGAGACGCGCCTTGGTGTCGTCGCTGAGCTGCGCATCCAGCATCGCATGCAGGTCCGCCATCAGGGCCGGATCCTTTACCGGGAAGGCGACTTCGATGCGCCGGTTGAGATTGCGCCGCATCATGTCGGCGGAGGCGAGAAACACTTCCTCCTCCCCGTCATTGTGGAACTGGTACACCCGGGCATGCTCCAGATAACGATCGACGATACTGCGGGCGACGATGTTCTCGCTCACGCCGTCCATCGACGGGACGAGGCAGCAGATACCGCGAACAATCAGCGTGACCTGCACACCGGCGCGCGATGCCCGGTAGAGCCGGCGGATGATTTTCGGATCCTCCAGGCTGTTCATCTTCATCAGAATGGACGCGGGACGCCCTTCTTTCGCGTGTGCGATTTCGCGTTCGATGCGCCGGTTGATCTCTTTGCGGAGATTGAACTGGGCAACAAGCAGGTGAGAGAACTCATATCCTACGCGCCGTTTGGAGAGAATATCGAATACGGCGGCGGCTTCCTTTCCCGTTTCCTTGTCCGCGGTGAAGTAGCCGTGGTCGCAGTAAAGTCCTGCCGTCTTCTCGTTGAAATTTCCCGTGCCGAGATACACGTAATGGCGTTTCTTCTTCCCTTCCCGCCGCACGATATGGTACATCTTGGCATGGACTTTCAATCCCGGGATGCTGTACATGACGTTGGCACCGGCTTCCTTGAGCCGCTCCGACCAGAAAATGTTCGCTTCCTCGTCGAAACGGGCCTTGATTTCCATGAATACGTTGACCCGCTTGCCCTGACGTGCGGCATCCATCAGCGCATTTCCAATAGCGGAATGCGAGGCGATGCGATAGAGGGTGATGGAGATCTGCTCCACCGCTTCATCCCGCGCAGCTTCTTCGAGAAAGCGCACTACGGGATCGAACTGCATGTAGGGAAAATGCAGCAAATGGTCGCGCTCCCGCACGGCATCGAAGAGCGATGTGGCCTGCGCGAAGGGCAGGTATTCGAGTGCGGGCAGCTCCTCGTCCTTCACCTCCGCACCGAGAGGGTTCGGGAAGGAAAAGAAGTCGTGGAAATTGTGATACCGTCCACCGGGAAACAGATCTTCCTTTTTCAGTCCATAATGCTTGCGTACCCTGCGCAGCAGGGCATCGGGCATGCCGGGATCGTACAGGAAGCGC
The DNA here is from genome assembly GCA_020444325.1 of bacterium. NCBI lineage: Bacteria > bacterium. Next base: position 389,370 of record JAHLLD010000002.1, on the reverse strand, counting down.
GCGGGAACGCCAGTCTCGCGTTTGGAAAGTGCATGCTGAATTTTCTTGACGATATCGCCCGAGAACTCGTCTTCGATGCGCAGATCCGCATCCCTGTTCAGCTTCACCGACCACGCACCGTCCACTTCCCAGTCTTCAAATACCACCGGAAGATTCATCCTGATGACATCATCGAGGAACATGTATGCATGCGTCCCGTCCTCGGTCGGAAGCGGCACGAACCGCGGCAGGGTGTCGGTGGGAATTGTCACACAGCCCGTTACCTCGGCGTCCTCGCCACTCAACGGCTTGAGAGACACCAGCATGTACAGCGCGCGGTTGCGGAGGAAATCATCTTTCCTGCGCATACCCAGTATGTGCGCATCGAGAAAGGGCCTGACATTTTCCCGGAAATAACTGCGAATGGTCAGCAGCTGCTGCTCGCCGACTTCCTCTTCGGTCAGCAGCTGCACGCCGCGCGAGCGCAGGTGGCCGAGCAGCTCCTGGAAAATGCGTCCGAACTCTTCCTGCTGATGGTCGATACGGGTATACAGCTCTCCGAGCAGCGCCGCAGGATCGAGCTCGAGCTCTTCGCGTTTCTTTTTCGCGAGCGACATCAGGCTACGGATACCCGCGATACGCACGCGGAAAAATTCATCGAGATTGGATGAATAAATGGCGAGGAATTTCAAACGCTCGTAAAGAGGGACGCGATCATCGGCGGCTTCCTGAAGGACCCTGCCATTGAAGGCTACCCAGCTGAGCTCCCTGTCGTAAAGGGGATATTCTTTCATGGTTCCTGTCTTGGATGATGATCAGGTATGTTTTTTCGGATACTCAAAATATTCAATCGTGCCTTCACGGTCATCGACCGCACTCCACGTTTCCGCCTCGAATCGCACGCAGACGATACCGCAGGTGGGGAGATTGTCTTCTTCAAACCCTGCCAGCCGGTTCGCAAGCATCATCATGCCGGGATTGTGTCCGACAATCATGGCTGTCTCCGCAGAGTCGGGGAGCTGTTGAACGATGGTTTTCAACTGGCGGTCGCCTGCGCCATACATGTGCTCGTCTGTCTCGATATGATCGAGATCGTAGCCGAGTCCTTCCGCCAACAGGCGTGCGGTGGTGAGCGCACGGTTTGCGGGACTGCAGCGGATGTAATCCGGTTTCACACCACGCTCCTTGAGAACGGCAGCCATCACCGGGGCATCCCGGTGACCGCGCTTGTTGAGCGGCCGCTCGAAGTCGGTCAGAAACTCCTGCTTCCAGCTGGATTTTGCATGTCGTACGATAAACAACGTTTTCACTGTCGCTCCAGGATTAAAAGTAAACTTGCACTGATACGCCCTGAGGGGAGAGGCCGAGATTCCAGTCTGGTCTTCCCTTCTTCTTCATTCTCTCTTCCTCGCGGTGCACGGCGAATTTCGCCGCGGTGTAACCGATAACGGCCCCGAGAAAGACATCCGATGCCCAGTGATGATCCTGGTACCATCGTCCCAGTCCGACACCCGCCGCGGCACCGTAAAGAAGTACCGACGCCGCCCAGTGATCGATACGGGAAGCGAGCACGGTCGCGATGGAAAATGCCACATTGGTATGTCCCGAAGGAATGGACTGCTGGTTGCTGTCGGTCTGACCGGGATTGAATTCATACGCACCGAGGTGACCGGAGGGACGGCTGCGTCCTGCACTGACCGCGACAACATACCAGGTAATGCCACTGTAGATCAACGACTGGAGGAGAAGTCGCCCCGTCACGCGCACTTCTTCCCACCCACCAAGCCACCCTGTGAGATATGTCGCACCCGCTGCAATTTCCATGGTCGGCAGATGTCCGCCACGATCAAAGGTTCTCGCGACATCCAGTGTCGCTGTGTTCTGATTGCTTCTGGGGATTTCCTGCCAGGTCTCATCACCGAGCATCAATCCGCCGGTTACTCCCAGAACGCCCCCGGCGTAAATCCAGTCGTGTGAATCAAACGACAGCGGTGCCAGGATGTAGGCGAGACCGTCCTGCCCAAGAATGCGCAGGTCGTCAGTGAACACATCAATCATCCCTTTCTCAGAGATTTGCGAACTGTCTGAGAATGAAGTGGACGGTGCATGCTGCGCATCTGCGGAAGACATCCCGGACAGCAGCAAGACCGTCAACAGACCGATGCGACAAACGATGTGGCAGGAACGCGTACGGAAACGAGAACGCATACGGAAACGTGCTATTGATAAATGCTATATGGCAAAATAGACCTTTGCGGAGAGATCTGAAAAACAAAAACGAAAAATCGCTTCATTCAGCGTAAAATCGTGCATCTGTCCTTCCTGTCATGTATTTTACCCGGGCAACACTTCATGAGCCGCATAGACCACGAACCCAGGAGTTCGGACATGAGACGAGTCAGCATCCCCGCAGGTATCGTCCTATTTACTCTTGCATCCCTGCTGTATTCTGCCGTTCCATCACTTGCGCAGTCCCCCGGCGCCAACACGGGTGTGGCAGCTTCCGACACTGTCGTGGCGGGACCCGAGTACGCAGCCGGTAGCTTACATCGTTTCTTTTTCGGTGATCTCTGGCGCGATGCATGGACGGCGCCTGTGCGCATGCCATACCTCGACCTGGCATCGTATGGTGGTGGGCTCACTCCCCTCCATCGCGGCGGAGGGATGCAGACAGCTTCACTGCGGCTGAAGGGCGGCGACGGACGCGAATACAAATTCAGGTCGCTCAACAAGGATCCTTCGAAAACGCTCGAGGAAAAGCTGCGTGACACCTTCGTCGACGACATCCTGCAGGACCTCATCAGCACGGCGCATCCCTACGGAGCACTTGCGGCTTCACCGATCCTGAAATCTACCGGTACGCTGCATGCACCACCGACACTCTGCATCATGCCTGACAGTCCTGCACTCGGTGAGTTCAGAAAAGAATTCGGTGGCATGCCCGGGATGATCGAACTGCATCCGGACGAAATCGACAAAGAGCGCGGCTTCGCCGGATCAGACAAAGTCGTGGGTACGTTTTCCCTGCTCGACAAAGTGCAGCACGATACCGAAGACCGCGTGCAAAGCGTTGAATTCCTCAAGGCGCGCATCATCGATATTTTCATGGGTGACTGGGACCGGCATACCGATCAGTGGCGCTGGGCGCGATACGAAGAAGGAGAACTCGACTGGTGGTACCCCATTCCGCGAGACAGGGATCAGGCGTTCTGTCAGTACGACGGACTCATCCCGTGGCTCGCAACCGTTCTCATCCCGCAGCTTGAATCCTGTGACGAAGATTATCCGGGCATGCAGTATCTCACATACAGCGGCAGGCATCTCGACCGGCGCTTCCTGAGCGGCGTCCCCTGGTCTGCCTACGATTCGCTTGTCACGTACCTCCTCCCGCTGCTCAGTGACGAGGTGCTGCAGGAGTCCATCGATGCATTTCCAAAAGGCCTGCCGGAAGAAGGTGGCAATGTGCTGTATCATCGCCTGCAGTCACGCCGGGCGCAGCTTCGCGATGCGATACGGGATTATTACGAGGTACTGGCACTGGACGTCGATATCTACGGGAGCGATGAAGATGAGATGCTCGAGGTCACGCGTCATGCAGACGGCAGCGTTGAAGTCATTGGCCGCAGCAGGAATAAACTCGAGCGCCCCCCGTTCTTCCACCGCTCGTTCTTCCCCGATGAGACCTCGGAACTGCGCATTTATCTCGAAGGCGGCGACGATGTGGCCATTGTTCGGGGACACGCACCGCGCGGCATTATTGTGCGCGTAATCGGAGGACACGGACGCGACACTTTCATCGACAGTTCACGCGTGGGAGCGCTCCCCTTGTTCCGCAGCCAGACCTGTTTCTATGACCATGGCGACAATTCGTCCTTTACCTATGGTTCCGGAACCCTCATTGACCGCACGCATGTCAGGGAGGCGAAAACGAAAGAGGAACGCTACGAACCCCCACAACGCGACTGGGGTTGGGAATTACTTCCCGGTGTCATGGCTGGCTACAACGACGATCTTGGCATCCTGATCGGGGGCGGACCAGTGTTCACACGCTACGGATTCCGCAGCGATCCCTACGACTACCGGCTGAGTCTGCTTGCAGGCTTCGCCCCGCTTGAAATGCTGGGCAAGGCAGAGCTCACCGCCGATTTCCGCCGTGTGATTGCAGGACACAGTTTCACGCTTTCCGCCGGATACTCCGGCTACGAAGTTTTGAATTTCTTCGGTCTCGGAAACAGAACGAAAGTGGATCGGGGTGCTGAATACAGTTACGCGGTCAAGCAGACACAGCTGCATTTCAGTCCCGCTGTGCATTTTTTCCTCAGCAAGTATGTAACACTTTCGGCGGGCTTTGGCTTCCGCTATGTCACCAACGACCGGGATGACGAAACCCTCTATCTGTCTCTCGTCGAACCGTTGGGAACGGAAAACACATCCCTGGCTCACGTGGAAGCCGGCCTGTGCTACGACAGCAGGGACAGTGAAGCCTGGCCTTCATCCGGCGTTTTCTCCGATGTACGTGTGCGCTACTACCCTGCGATGCTCGACCTGGTCTCACGCTTTGAAACGGTGAATGCTGACCTGCGTGCCTATCTGCCGGTGGATTTCATCACCGAGTGGACGCTGGCCTTCCGTGCGGGCGGACAGTATAATCACGGGAAACATCCGTTCTTCGAGTCTGCGTTTCTCGGTGGACTCTCTTCAGCTCGCGGGTATGAGCTCAATCGCTTCGCGGGCGATGCTGCGATGTACGGTGGCGTCGAATGGCGGGGTCTTCTCGGAAACAGCTCTTTCATCGTCCCAACGGATATAGGCGCACTGCTATTCGTGGAGACAGGACGCGTATTCCTCGAAGAGGAGCAGAACCACGATATCTGGCATCCCTCCTGGGGCGGCGGATTGTGGTTCGCACCTGTCCATCGCGCATACACCTTCAGTGCCTCGATAGGACTCTCCCATGAGACCACGCGTCTCGATGTCGCAGCCGGCTTCGCGTTCTGATGCGCGTTCGGCGTCAGTGCAATTCGAAATGCAGCTTGTATGTCAACCTGAGATTGACACCTGCCTCAGGAAGGACGGCCTTGACGCGGGAAAGATGATTCCGGTACACCTGGTCGAGCACATTCTCCGCGGAAAGTGAGAGGTTGTGTACCTGTGCTCCTGTGCTGAACGAATACTGCGCGAACCCACCCAGAATAGCATATCCCGCCGTCTCCTCTTCGAATGCATCCACACGGGACTGCCGTCCCGCAAACGTGCTGTGCATGCCGAGCTGCAGAGTTTCCCGTTTCCATGTCACTCCTACTCGTCCTTTGACCGGGGGAATCTGTGGCAGCGGATCCCCGGTTTCCGCGAAGGAACCGTGTGTGTAGCTCACGGAGGCATCAACCTGCAGCTCTGGCAGGATATGCCAGCCGATCTGTGCCTCAGCCCCGTACAGCAGGGCCTCCACACTGCTGGTCGCGTATACCGGCAGAAATGTCGCGTAGTTGATCTCACCCGTATTGCGTGGTGTGATGAAAGACTGCAGGGCATTACGGAACAGGTTTATATTGAAATACAGGGCATCCCAACGGTGATAGAGAAAAAGCTCCGTCCCGATACCGTGTTCTTCGGGAAGGTTGGGGTTGCCCACCTCATAGGAGTAGGCCGCGAGATGTGGTCCTTCCGAAAACAGCTCCTCAATAGTCGGTACCCTGCTGCTGCGGCTGACGTTCATTCCCACATGCACGATGTCGGTCACATCGATCAGCGCGGTGGCGGAGGCGGACCAGGTATGAAATTCGCGCTCACGGATGTGCCCGATACGCGCGTTCGGGTCATCATGCAGAGGAGTAATGCGGTCGTAGTTGTAGCGGACGGCAGCTTCCATCTCCACGGGGCCCATCGTCCATCGCTCAAAAAGATACGGTGCTAGATTCATGGACGTACTTGGTGAGGTAAATACGAAGCCGCCCACGCTGAAGTCGCGGTACTCATAATTGAGACCGATATTTCCCTCGTCAATCGGTCCGACACTGTGATGCGTCATCCATATGCGTCCCGGATAATTGACGATGCGAAATTCCGATCCGATGAGTCCACTGGCTTCAAACTCCTTGTGCCGGTAATACGCGCGGCTTGCCTGCACCGATACATCGTGAAGAAAGCTTCCGTCGACCGCGTAGGAAGCGCGCGCATTGATCTGGCGGCGCTCCAGTTCGATATCCACTCCATTCGGATGCGCACCCACGAAACCTCCCGGAACGCCATACGCAAGGTCGTAGCCTCGATATGAGGCGCCGCCGTAGCTGCCCCCGTCAATGTAACTGCCACCAAATCCCATGTCGGTTGAAGCAGCGGAGGAATTGTGCAGTCGTCCTTCAGGCGTATCGAGATCTCCTGCCTCACGTCGGCTTACGTCGCCACGTAAAATAAAGGACGCGAGCGGGACGCTGGCATGCGCGGACGCCAGGTATCCGCGGTTGGCGGACTCACCGTATACACCGACGGAGCCGAGCACGTGCTCATGCCTGTCCATTGCAATGTCATGCCGGATGACGTTGACGACTCCGCCGAGTGTGACCGGAGACTGCGTGAGCACGCGGGGACCGCGCAGAACTTCGATGCGCTCGGCAGCGAACGGTTCAATGGTCACCGCATGATCGGGGGAGGTTGCAGAAAGGTCTGTGGTCTTGTTCCCGTCCTCGGTGATGAGGACGCGATCGCCCCCGAGTCCACGTATCACGGGGCGCGCCGGCGCGGGTCCCATGGCGCGCATGGCGATGCCCGTTTCATTCTTCAACGTGGCGGCAAGTGTCAGACCGAGCTCCCTGTCGAGGTCTTTTCCGCGCAACACCGTGGCGACTTCGGATGGATCTTCCACGCGGGAGTGCATGTGCGTGCCGGTGACGACCACGGGTTCGGTTCGGTAATTGCGCTCGCGGAGATAGATGATCATGTCCCGTTCTTCGTGGGCAGGAACGTCGACATTCATACTCTGTTCGTGATACCCGGCCCGATTGATGCGAAGGGAATACGGCCCCGGCTTCAGCTTTTCAAAAAAGAAACTCCCCTCTTCCTGCGTCGTCTGTTCACGTGCTGCGCCAGGATCGGACTGCGGGTAAATGAACAGGTATGCATTTTCAATCGATGCTCCACTTTCCGCGTCCAGTACGATACCACGGAGTCCTGCCTGCTGCGCCAACAGCGATCCGCCGGTCAAAAGAAGCACCATACCGGTCATGGCTGCCCGTAGCAGCCATGACCGTGTCGTATGGGAATTTCGGGGCTGCTTTGCTTCGCACATCATTGCACGACCAGCGGCAGGCTGCCGGAACGGAAGTCTGCATGTCCTTCATGGAGGATGAAGAATTCTATGCTTGTGGCTCCCTGCGTTTTCCCCCGGAGACGGAAGCTGAAACTCCCTTCACTTCCACTGTCCTGCACAACCGATGCTACCGTGGTGTCGGCAATTTCCCAGTCCAGCATGTGATGTTCGGCATCGGCCTCGAAGATGTCGTCGTGCTCATCGAAAAAGCGGGCTTCGAACATGTCGCTCGTATTGTCTGCAGTTGCGAACAACGTATCGGTGCTTTCCCCGCGAAGAACCTGGGCAACAGGGTTTCCAGCCTGATACAGAACGATACCGACTGCCTCGACATGTTCTTCCTGCGGCGTTACGGGGTCGTCTTCGTCGCAGGCGGATAAAAATGGAAGAGATGTGAGTGCGAGTATGAGAAATGCTTTGCGCATGGTACTTCCTTGCGATGATTGAATACTTGTAACTGCATATGAATACATCCGCAGACAAGGAGAATGCGGACAATGCCGTTGATTATATCATGCAAGGAAAGGGGGACCGCGGACGGGGTATCCACTCAGGTGCAGACTGACGAGTCTGCAGTGCGGAATCTGCGGAAGAAGCTGGAGGAACCGAGGAACGGACGACCACTGTGTGCGGTGCGGAATACCCAGAAATGCACTGTTGGCATACCAGGCAATGTGACAGTTGGACGCGTTGTGCAGCGACTCGGAGTGATGAGTGTCCGGCACCGAAGTGACGGCATTGCTCCCGTGCAGATGGATGGCATGGTAGTGAAATGCGACCACCAGGCTGAGTGCCAGGTACGCACCCGCAAGGATGAGTGACGGAGCAGAGCTCCGTGAGTTCATATGACGCATTTTATCAAGCATGCCAGTGTCGTGCCGCAGATTCAAACACCGATGCAGGGCATCGCGTTCCGCTCCACCCTGTAAGATACGGAAAAATGAAATCCTCGCTTGCAGGGAACTTGACTCACCTGGCAGTCGTTGTGAAGATGTTCAAGTTCAAAATATCAACCGGAAACGGGACACAAACAGGTCTGAAAGATCAACATGAATACAAACGGATTGAACGGACATACGAACGGGAATGGCAGGCATGCGAATGGCAATGGCACGCATGTGAACGGGAATGGGATGCACCCGAATGGCAATGGCACACTCGGGAAAAGCAATGGGGCCCATATACTTGCTGAGTACGCCGACATGCAGGATGTGGATTTACAGGGCGATTATCACGCCGCCTCCTCAGTTGACACGCCCCTGCGCGATGATGCTTTCGTTCTCAGTGACGACGAGAAAATGCAGATCATTGAGCGCAATATGACAGAAATCCTTCACACTCTCGGACTTGATCTGACCGACGACAGTCTGAGCGGTACGCCGCATCGCGTGGCGAAAATGTACGTCAAGGAAATTTTCCAGGGATTGAAAGAAGAGAATCGTCCCGAGGCGAAGGTATTCAAAAACAGTTTTCAGTACGGTGAAATGCTGGTGGAAAAAGATATCAGCCTGCATACGACCTGCGAACACCACCTGCTCCCCATTGTCGGACGCGCGCATGTTGCTTACGTCTCCACCGGAACGGTTATCGGACTCTCGAAGATCAACCGCATTGTCGATTATTACGCACGCCGTCCCCAGGTGCAGGAACGCCTCACAAGGCAGGTCGCCGAGGAACTCAAACGTGTGCTTAATACCGAGGATGTTGCTGTGGTGATTGATGCGAAACATTTCTGCGTCGCCGCGCGCGGCATACAGGACACGCACAGCAGCACGGTGACATCAGAATTCAGCGGCACATTCCGGGATGCCGAGACACGCCAGGAATTTCTGCAGTACGTGCGCATGAACTCCGCCCAGTGATTTCCCGTTTCACGCTACCTGGTTTTACGTAATCAGAGGAGACGTCAGCGCGTCTCCTCTTTCATTTTACGCCACAGCTCGGCAATCTGTACGGCATTTGTCGCCGCACCCTTGCGCAGGTTGTCAGACACCACCCACATCATCAGTCCCCTGTCGACTCCTGGGTCCCTTCGCAGCCGGCCGACAAACACTTCGTCCCGTCCCCTTGCCGCAGCGGCAAGCGGATATTCCGCAGCGTCAGGATCATCCTGCACGATCACACCTGGAAACGCTCCGAGGAGGGACCGAACCTCATCGATACTGAAATCGCGCGCAAACTCAGCACTGACTGCTTCACTGTGACTGTCCGCCACCGGCACGCGCACACAGGTCGGGGAAACCGCCAGTTGTGGCAGGGCAAGGATTTTTCGCGTCTCATCAATCATTTTGTGTTCTTCCAGCGTGAAGCCGTCGTCAGCAAAGGCTGCGATCTGCGGAAGCGCGTTGCCGTCGATGGCATGCGGAAAAGTATTTTCCACGCTGCTGTTTCCCAGGCGTTCCTGTTCGAGCTGACGGAGTCCCTTCGAGCCTGCACCGCTCACCGCCTGATACGTCGAAACAATCACCCGCTGAAGTGTGTAGGCATCGTGCAGCGGCTTGAGCGCAACGACCATCTGTATCGTCGAGCAGTTGGGATTCGCGATGATACGCGCCCGGGTATCGGGAAGCGCGGAAGGATTGACCTCGGGTACGATAAGCGGAACGTCCGCGTGCATACGCCAGGCGCTGCTGTTGTCGATGACAACAGCACCTCGCTCAACAGCGACAGGCGCCCATTCGCGGCTTGCTGCGCCACCGGCGGAGAACAGGGCGATATCGACACCATCGAACGCATCTGCGCTGACAGGGTGCACGGGGATATCACGACCGCGAAACTGGATGACGGATCCTGCGCTGCGCTCCGAGGCCAGGGGACGCAGTTCGCGTACCGGGAAACTGTGTTCCTCGAGGACCTGCAGCATCGTGCGTCCCACGAGCCCTGTCGCCCCCACGACAGCAATCACATAATCAATCATGGCGTATATACTCAATAAAAAAACCGCCCTGTCAACATCGCAAACAGGGCGGTGAATGACAAGACACGGCGGGATCAGAAATCCGCACCGAGGGAGAAATAGTATTTCGGACTGGAGAAGCCACCGCCATGATGTGCCCAGGCGATATCGAATTTCAACGGGAAACCGAGGAACCACATGCGCGCTCCGACGCCGGTACCGATCAGCAGGTCTCCGTTGATGAGGTTGCCGTTCGCATCGCGTTCAAAGGCCTTGAAATTGTCGAAGGTATCGACCGCTGCACCAACGTCGAGGAAAATCGCGCCGTTGACAGTCTGGAGGATATACGGCAGCACACCACCGAGGAAGTACTTCACCAGCGGGAATCGCAGTTCTGCATTTCCCAGTCCATACCGCGTCACGATGCGCGCATTGTAGTTGTAACCGCGCATGGGCAGGGCTGCGGTGAGGAAGGCAAAATCTTCTTCACTGTTGATGGGGATGCGTCCATTCTCAAACGTGCGGTTGATCCAGTTGTCCGTTCCTCCGAGGAAAAAGCGCTGGGGATTGCGTCCGAAACTGCCGCCGCCCGATCCGCGCAGCACGAAGGAGAAATCACTCCAGAAACGCCAGTACTTTCGATAGTCGAACGTGGCGGAAAGGAATGTCAACGAGGAACTGCCGAGGCCCGGACTTCCGAACGCGCGCACTTCGTAGCGTGAACCGCGTACAGGGGACCAGCCACCCCAGAGGCTGTTGTCATGCACGAAGCCGATATTGGGGACGATGACGGAACGTTCACTGATGGGCAAATCGACGCGGTCAAGGTTTTCCTGGGAAAGATTCATCCAGGTCACGGATCCTTCGAGACGATTGAATTTGTTGAAGGGATACGATGCGCTGAGACCGAATCCATATTGCCGGTAGCGTACGAGATCTTCATAGTCACCACCGGTGTAGCTGAGCAGAAAGCGCGCGCTGTGGAATCCCTGCACGCCCCAGTCAATGCGTCCCGGCAGATAGTAATAGCCCAGCGCGTAATCGCTGTTTTTCAGATCACCGATCAGATTCGTGAGGAACATGATCTGATGATTGCCGAGCATGTCGCTGAACGCCATCTGCGTCGTTCCCAGAACGCCGTAGAACGTACTGAAGCCGGCATTGCCATACACGAGGTCAGCAGAAAAGCTGAGCTTGTATTTGTTGATGACAAACTCGCCGTTCTCCTTCTTGTAGTTCTGCAGCGCGAACGCGGCGCGTTGTGCCTCCGGATCGCGTCCCCCCAGATCTCCGCCGAAGAGGATACGGTCCTTTCCCGCTTTCGTGGTCGTAAGCGTGTCGTCCGCATCCTGCTGCTGGCCAAGCTGAATAACGACATCATTGCCGACGGCAACGTTTTCCTCCTCGGAAGCAGTGTCGTCGGGAACTGCTGTCGCACTCGCCAGCGATGCCCCGGTACTCTCCATATCCTTTTCCTGGATACGCCGCTCGAGATATACCGTCGGCGGAAGCTCGTCTACGGCTTCCCGCTCGAAGGGAGACTTGAGCAGGAAAATGTCGAAGCCAGCTTCAAACATGGACGAGAACGCCAGTTTTTTTCCGTCCTCTGAGATCGACATCTGATACACGCCGCTCAGGGAATTGGTGATGGGATACTCTCTCCCACTCTCGAATTCATGGATGTACAGGTTCTTGATACCGTTCCTGTCGGCGATGAACAGCAGTTTGTCGCCTTCGGGACTCACGATGGGATAGCTTTCGTCGGCATTCGGCGTACTCGTGAGTCGCTCGATGCGACCGTTTTCCACCTCGACGCGATACAGGTCCATTTGGTTGTAATCATGTTCAAAGATGTTGAAATCTTCCGGCAGCGCCGATGGCTCGAGATACTGCTGCCGGTCACTTGAGAAGTAAATGTACTTTCCATCCGGCGACCATGACGGCTCCGCATCATTGAACACGTCATCCATCAGTTTTCGCGTGCGTTTTTCCTTCAGGTCATACACCCAGATATCGCTCTGTATGGTGGAATTCCCGACATAGGCAATGCGACCGCCGTCAGGGGACCACTGCACGGAGAAGATGCCGTCCTTGCTGACCGGAAGAGCCTCGTAATCACCGCTTTCCGCATCCACGATGCTGATGGCGTCGTTCGCTCCCGCTTTGGATGCCAGAGCCAGGAACTTGCCGTCCGGCGACCAGGTGAGGCCGGGCGTCAGCAGATGCAGTTCTTCAAAATCGTTCGTGTTATTTCCGTCAAGGATTTTACGCACGTTGCTGCCGTCAATGGCAGACATCATGTACACGCCGAAATAGTCGTCACGGTTGGAAATAAAGGCGATGCGATCACCCGACGGGGAAATGGCCGGACTCGTATTATAAAACGCACCCGCCTTGTTGTGATCCGTGAGCCGTTTCGCGTAGTCGCGCGGAGACTCCCGGATGGCGACATCCGGGTAGTACAGTTTCTTCTGCTCATTCATCCAGCGCTCTGACAGTTCCTTGAGATCGAGTCCGATAGACTCTTTCAACCCGCGATCGACACTACGCCGGGAACGGATGCTGTTGAGTACTTCGGCGATTTTCTGCTCCCCGTATTTTTCGCTGATATACCACCAGACCGACTGTCCCCCGCGATAGGCAAAATATCCGCCCAGATACTGAATCGGCGGCAGGTAATTGCTCGTCGACGCATCGCGAATGAACATGTCGGAATTCGTATCCCAGCCACCGAGCGCTTCATACTCCGCCAGTCCTTCATTCATCCACAGCGGCAGCACGAGCTGGATACGGTTCGACACCGCTGCCTGGAAAGACCCGCCGTAGAACATCTCGTTGATCACGGCATGCACCAACTCGTGGTGAATCACATGCCGGAACTGCGAATATGAGCCCTCAAAGGGAATCACGACGCGGTTTTTGAACAGCTCCGTCACACCGCCGATGCCCTCTTCGAGGTAACTGCCGACGACATTCGTCTGCTGAAAGTCGTTGTGGGAGTTGTAGACAATGAAGGGGATGCGCTGTGTAATGCGGTATCCGAGGGTCTTCTGCACACTTTCAAGCGCCACTTCCGCAGCGCGCGCGGTGAAGGCGGCGAGCTCATACCCGTCGTTCGCGTAATACACATCAAAATGTTCCGACTGAATGTAATACCAGTCGAAATCCGTGTACTGCACCTTGTTCTTCCCGAAATACTGCGCACTTCCCTGCTCAGCAAAGAACGGCAGTATCATCAGGATGAGAACGGTGGTAATAATGCGCTTAGGCATCATGTAATCTGCCTCGAAATGAACCAATACATGGAAAAATCATCAATGCAACATAATAGCCAGCGAACGCAGATCAGTCAAGCCATTTATGCGCAAGCGTTTAGCCATCTCCGCTGAAATACACGGAATTGTACTGAGCGGCGAACCGGACATCCCTTTGACACCGATTTCGTATATTGGGTTACGCCGACCATTCAATTTCCACGCATTCCCCATGAAACGCTTCATCATTGTACTTGCGATCGGACTATTCATGACTGCCTGCTCTTCTCCTGACTGTGATACCCTGTTCCATAATGCCGAAGTCCACACGATGGACGACCAGCTCAGCACCACCGGGGCTTTCGTAGTGCGTGACGGACGCATCGCCGCCACCGGCTCATATGAGGAATTGAGCGGGAAATGGCATCCACGCAGGGAGGTTGACCTCGCTGGTGCACAGGTATTCCCGGGCTTCATCGATGCGCATGCGCATCTTTACGGACTCGGGGAGGAGGAAGTAACTGTGCAGTTGCTCGGCACCGGCAGCGTCGCTGAAATACAATCGCTCTTACGGGATCAGCTCCGGAATTACACCGAAGGCGACTGGATTCGCGGCAGAGGATGGGATCAAAATGACTGGGAAAAGCAGGAATTCCCTTCGATGCGGGATCTGGATGCGGTTACCACCGCGCACCCGGTCTTCCTCAGCCGCGTTGACGGCCATGCCGGCTGGGTCAATTCGGCTGCACTTGAGCGCTGCAATATTACGCGGGACACGCCCGACCCGGAAGGAGGACGCATACTGCGCGATGTGAACGGCAATCCAACGGGAATCCTCCTCGACAATGCAATGGAACTCGTACGCAGCCATATCCCTCCCCCGGATATGGAGCAGCGACGCAGCGCCTATGCGGCAGCCATACGCCGCTGTCTCGCGACGGGCATGACGGGCATGCACGATATGGGACTCGACGGCGAGGATATCGAGGCGTTGCGCGGATTGATTGAAGATGACGCTTTCCCGTTTCATATGGTGGGGTACGTCGACGGACGCGGGGATACATGGGAGTCGAACCTTAAGCGGGGACGTCAAAGTATTGGTGCGCAACAACTTACCATTGCAGGCCTCAAGCTGTACGCTGATGGTGCACTCGGCTCACGGGGGGCGTGGCTGCTGGAACCGTATCGTGATGATGCAGGCAATCGTGGCATCCCCATCATAGACCGAGACACCATTGCTTACGAGTCCACGCGTGCAATTCGGGCCGGGATGCAGGTCTGCGTGCACGCCATCGGCGATGCCGCGGTGCGCACCGTGCTCGACGCTTATGCCATGGCACTGGAAGAGGCTGGCGAGGCCCGTTATCCCCTGCGGGTGGAACATGCCCAGGTCATTTCGCCGGCCGATATTCCGCGCTTTGCGGCGCTCGGGGTTCTGCCTTCGATGCAGCCGACGCATTGCACCAGCGACATGTACTGGGCCGAGGCGCGTCTCGGTGCGGCTCGCATCGCGGGCGCGTATGCATGGCAATCCCTCATCCGCAGCGGAACCATCGTACCCGGCGGCAGTGATTTCCCGGTGGAACGCCCGGATCCACTCGCCGGTATGTATGCCGCGGCATTCCGTATGGATGCGGAAGGACGTCCTTCCACACCACAGGATATCACCGCTGCGTTCACCACAGACGGAAGCGATGAAAACAGCACACAGAGGTGGGAAAACGGTTGGTATGCCGCCGAACGCATGACGCGCGAACAGGCAGTGCGGGCGTTCACCACCTGGGCGGCAGAAGCGGCGGGACTCGGTGACGACCTCGGGTCGCTCGAACCCGGGAAATGGGCGGATTTCGTTGTGCTGTCCGCAAATATCCTTGAAATTCCGCGCGAGAATTTCCTTTCGACCCGCGTCCTTTCCACCTGGGTACGGGGCACCGAAGTGTACAGTGCGAAATAACGCTTTTCTTCCTCCTGTGAAACATTCCTGCCATTTTCGGGGTACAAACAGCTGACCACCCTCTCCTTTCCCCGGAGAGGGTATCATTTGGACGCTGTTCTTTCGTATCTTTGCAGATGCGTGTTTTTTCAACCACCTCATGCGTTTTTCCCACGATGAAGAAGCTTTTTCCGATCCTTTTCCTTGCGGCATTCTGTACTGTTTCCGCGGGTGCCCAGCAGTTCGAGCTTTCGTACCGTCTTGCAAAGGACACCTACAAGTTCAAACAGCTGGAAGAGACCAATGCACTCGGACAGACCAATGACGGTCGGACGACGGAGATCAACCGGAAAACCACACGCTACGTGACGGTGGAGATCGAATCCGTCGGAGCCAACGGCATCAGTTACCGATCCGTGCAGGATACCGCCATTGTCGAAGAAAGCACCACGGATCCGCGCATTCAGCAGCAGAACCTGATCGTGCAGAATATCCTCACAGGCAAGCCTGTCCTGGTGCGGCAGTCCCCTTCCGGACTCACCATGGAAAACCGTGCGCTGCAGCCGCTGAATGCGTCGCGAATGCTCGGGCCCTCGGCAAATGACGCCATGTTCACCCCGCGGGCGGTGATTCTTCCCATCCTTCCCACCCGTCCCCTCGAAGTCGGGATGCGATGGACGGAAACACATGCGGACACGCTCAATCCCAGCAAAACAATTCCTCAATACGGTACCGGGAATGGCGTCCGCTACCTGCAGAGCAGTACCGAGTACGTGGTCGAGGAGCTGCAGGAGGTTGCCGGGAAGCGCTGCGTCAAAATCAGCTGGAAAGGCCTGAGCAGCATGGAGGAAAAGCTGATCTTCAGCAGGCTTGAAGAATACAATGAGGAAACGACAAAAAGCAGCGGTGAGATGCTCGTGGAAATCGACAGCGGCCTCCCCCGTCACGTCGACGTCTACGCCGACAAGGAAGCAACACGTGCCTTTTTCGGCGGTGAATCAAGCGTCATCCCGACCTCCATCAATACCCATACCGTTCTTGACCTCATATCTCATTAATGATACCCCGGAGTTTTTATGCGCAATCTTATCTACCTCTTCGTGCTTCTCGTCCTGGCGCTGCCTGTGCGCGCGCAGGATGCCATATTCCGTTATGAAGAGGGCGTGGAGTACAAGTACCTTATCGAGCAGTCCGGCCTCACCATCCAGGAAGTCCAGGGTCGCTCCATTACCGGCACAAATGAAACCACGATCAGCTCCATACTGACCGTCGTCGAAAAGCTGGATGGTGGCGATCTCCGTCTGAATATGCTCATCGAGAGCGCTCTCGCCATCAGCGAGGGTCCGGAAACAACCGAGACGAGTGGAACGGAATCAGCCGGGAAATCTGTGACCTTCACCCTCGACGCCGATGGACACGTCAGTGATGTCGACACAAGCATCAGAGCGCTGGCCCCGAAAACGCAGACTCTGCTGATGCTGCAGCTGAATATCTTCGCCCGCCTCGATCCCGAGCAGCTGCACGCTGGCGGAGAATGGGAACGTAACGAATCGGATACAACCAGTTCGGAAGAAGGAACCGAGATCATCACCGAAACGGAAAAGACGTACACGGTCAAGGCCGAGAAAGACATCAATGGGCACAACAGTCTCGAAATCATCGTGGAAACCGCACAGGACATCGACGGGAAAATCGTGCAGAACGCGGAGATCATGGTCAGCGGGAAGCGCGAAGGAAAGGGCAAATATTACTACTCGGCAGATGAAGGGCTGGTCACGAAAATCGACGCTGAGTTGAATCTGGATCAGACGCTGATGGTTACCGCGAACAACATGCGTATTCCGATTACATCCACCCAGTCCATGAAAATCGAACTCGTCTCCCCCTGATTCGGAACCGCATCCCTGACCGGGAAAATGGTGAGAACTTTTTACCCTCTCATGCGTATACGCGTGAAATTGCATCATTCATCAGCATTGGTGTGACCAATGAAACATTTTGTACCGATCCCTTCCCTGCTGCTGCTCTTCCTGCTGCTTGCCGTGGCAACACCGGCGCTCGCGCAGGTGGATCCTGCGGCGGAAGACAGTCTGCGTGCAGTGCAGGAAGTTCAGCTCAAACAGAAGAAGCTGACCCAGGAACTCGACGGACTCAATGCAGAACTGGAACGCATCGAGTCACAGCCCGAGAGTGCGGAACGCGACGAACGCATCGCCACCCTCGAACAGCAGATCAGCAACATCGAGAACCGCCTCGAAGCACTCGAGCGCAGCATCGACGACACATCTGACGATAGCTGGGATGAGGATGAATGGGAAGATGACGGTTCCTGGGAGGATGACAGCTCCTGGGAAGACGACAGCTCATGGGATGAAGAAGACAGCGAATGGTCGTGGTGGAAAGACGATGAAGATGGTGACGAGTTTGATCTTGAGGACACCTTCTTCAAAAAATATCCCGGAGACTTCCCGTGGATGTTCCCCATGATGTCACGTCTTCATGAGAGCTTCCTCCGTTACAACAGGGTTGAGGGACTGTATCTCGGACTCGCGCAGCCCAAGCGCCTGTACTGGCACAGCAAACCCTGGCTCGTGAGCACGGCTTCCCTCGGCTACGGATTCGCCAATCATACCTGGCGCTACAGCCTCGGGATGTATTTCCCCATCTATCTTGACGATCAGATCATCGAGATCGGCGGAAAGGGATACAGCCTGACGGACTCGAAAGACCAGTGGGCGTTCGACCGTGATGAAAATACGGCGACGGCATTGATCGCACGCGAGGATTATCTCGATTACTTCGAGCGCAGAGGCTTCACGGTTTCCGCTGCATGGTACTACCGCAATGAAGCGGGCATCAATGTGCGCGCAAGTGCGGGGTATGTGCATGATACCTACGGGAACATGAACCGGGAGACCAACTGGTCGATCTTCGGAGGAGACAAGCAGTTTCGTTACAACCCGGCCATCAACGATGGCAACGTCAACAGCATGGTGTTTTCCGCAGGCTTCAATACACTTGCCAGCCTTGACGATCGCGGACACGGCTGGGATGCACAGCTACAGTACGAGATGGCGGGCGGATTCGCCGCCGGTGATTTCGAGTTTTCGCAGATCACGGCTTCCGTGCGCCGTTATCAGCCCCTCGGTGAGCATCTGAATCTCAACCTGCGCGCCCGTGCAGGAGTGAGCGACGGCATGGTACCGCAGCAGCGCGCCTTCGAACTCGGCGGACCCGGTACACTCCCGGGTTATCGCTTCAAGGAGTTCGCCGGCAGTCATGTCATGCTCCTCAGTGCGGAGTTCATCGTCCGCAGCAGCATCGTGGGCAACGCCCGCGGCTGGGCAAAGAACATTCTGAAGAACACCAATATTATTTTCTTCGGTAATGCCGGTTCAACGAACAATGCCTCCCCGCTGCTCGGCGAGCTCACGGACGTAACACGCGGAGCGTACGACGTCAACATGACTGACGACTTCGTGCTCAACAACTGGAAATCCGATATCGGCGTTGCCCTTGGAAGCGCCTCCGGCGATTTTCGCATCGGTGCTTCCTGGCGGCTCGACAGGGACGAATCGCCCAACTTCGTCCTGCGCTTCACGCGTCCGTTCTGACCTGAAAGATCAAAATCCCCTTCCATACAAGCCGTCCCGCATTGCGGGACGGTTTTTTTTGCATCCCGGCAATGCAAATATGCAGTTTCTGCATATCCTGCCCGTCAGGATTATGCACTTTCTGCATAATTCACGCGGCGGAATTATGCACTTTCTGCATAATTCAGACCTGGAGAAGCAGTAAAACGGTATAAAATTGACGTGGGAGGAAGCTCAGGCGCTGTCGGCCTGCTTGGCTGCATCGCACTGACCGGCGCTGCGTATGGCTTCCGCACTTCGTTCGCATGCACTTTCGATCGTGTCTTCAGGAAGGATTTCGACGATGGTGGACTCATGCCGCCGCGTCAGGCACCAGGATGCGATGATGCGCATTTCATCGATATCTTCCTTGCGGCCCTGGAACAGCTCTTCCTGCCGGGAGAAGAATACATCTTCGATCTTGTTATGCAGCAATACTTCGGGGAGAGATTTCTGATCGACGAGAAATTGCGCTGCGAGCATGCCCGATTTGATGAGATGCACGTCAACGTTGCTGCGCCGCGCGAGGGTGATGATCACCAGGTTCTGCTTGCGCACGGACTGCACCATCAGGCGCTGCTGCCGGATAATACGTTCAACTGCGGCGATGCGATCACGCAGCAC
This sequence comes from bacterium, assembly GCA_020444325.1. Lineage (NCBI taxonomy): Bacteria > bacterium. Next base: position 369,746 of record JAHLLD010000002.1, on the reverse strand, counting down.
TGCTGCCCCTTCGAAATCGAGTTCTTCCGCGCGCGTTTCCATGCGTCCACGCAGGCGGTCGAGAACGCTGTCCTGCTCTCCCTGCAGAAACAGCACGATGTCATCGACTTCCCGCTGATACTCGGGTTTTCCCGTCACTGCCGCGCACGGCGCGCCACAGCGTTTGATCTCATGATACAGGCAAGGGGTATTGTCGGCGTCCGGTTTGATATTGCCGTCACACTCACGAAGCATAAAGAGCTTGTTGATGCTGTCAAGCGCATCCTCCACCGCAAAGCGTGAACGAAACGGTCCAAAATAATCCGCTCCATCATTCTCGATATCATAACACCAGCCAATGGTGGGCCAGTCGTTGGCAACATCGATACGGATGAACGGATACTTCCTGTAGCGCTTCAGCTGCGTATTGAACGGGGGCTGATGCTGCTTGATCAGCCGTGACTCGTTGAGCAGCGCCGACAGTTCCGTCTCCATCTCCTTCCAGGTGATGCCGTGCACGGCACGCACAAGCCGCCTGATCTTGGACGTATGCCCGATGTTGTGATAGAAGTACGAGCTGACGCGTTCTTTCAGGTCCCGGGCCTTGCCGATATACAGCACATCGCCGCGCCTGTCGTGGAAGAAGTACACCCCGGGTGCATGGGGCAGCTCGGAGAGATTGTCCTGCAGCCGGGTGAAATACCTTGGTGCACCGGTAATGCGGTATATCTGCTTGTTCTGAAACGAGAGCAGCTCACCGACATCGTGCGTATCGAACTCTTCTTCCAGGATCCGGATGAAATTGAGTAAGACGACAGCCGTTGCCTCTGCATCACCGGTCGCCCGGTGACGATTGCGAATGCGGATGTTGAAATGGGCGGCGAGCGCGCCGAGGTTTTTCTTGCTTTTCTTCGGGATCAGCCGCCGCGCAAGACGTGCGGTACAGAGATTCGGCACCTGCAGGGGTTCGAGTCCGCAGCGGCGCAGCGTCGCGTCCACAAATGAGCGATCGAAACGCACATTGTGTCCCACGAAGATGGCATCGCCGATGAACCTGCGCACTTCGGACATGACGTCTTCAGCCGGTGGTGCGCCGTATACCATTGCGTTGGTTATACCGGTGAGACGCTGAATTTCTTCGGGAATGAACTGCTTCGGATTGATAAGAGAACTGTATCGGTCGACGATCTGATTTCCCCGTAATCGGACGAGCGCGATCTCCGTAATCCGGTTGCGGTCGGGACTCAGCCCCGTTGTTTCGACGTCACATACGACGAATTCCATATCCGCAATCTGAAGCTGATACGTGCTGTCATGTTCCGGCATGGAAAGAAATCAGATGGTGAAACTGGGCTGTCGTGTCAAACGACATCGTAGAAATTTCGATTCTGGATCTTGATGACGCGTCCGGGACGCTGCGCGAGAAGGCTGTAGTCATGCGTCGCCATGATAATGGCAGTACCGCGTTTGTTCACCCTGTCAAAAATCGCGAGGATATCACGCGATGCGGAGGGATCAAGATTGCCCGTCGGCTCATCGGCAAGCAGGATGACAGGGTCGTTGACGAGCGCCCGCGCGATGGCGACGCGCTGCTTTTCACCGCCGGAGAGATCGTCGGGCATGGCAAATTCTTTTGAGGAGAGTCCGACCTCGGCCAGCAGGCGATGCACTTTGGAGGAAATCGCCTGCCGGCGTGCCCCGGTGACATGCAGGGCGAAAGCCACATTGTCGAACACATTCCGGTCTTCGAGCAGCCGGTAGTCCTGGAACACGATACCGATGGTCCTTCGCAAAAAGGGAACCTGATGCCGCGTGATGCTCGATGAGTCATAACCGCCAATGCGCACACGTCCCATGGTCGGCAGCGTGTCCATATACAGCAATCTCAAAAACGAACTTTTCCCTATACCCGTCTCACCGATGACGTACACGAATTCTCCTTCTGCGATCATGAGATTGGCGCGATCGAAGATGTCCTGATTGCCAAAGGTCAGTCGGACGTTGTGAAATTCGATCATCGCGCTGCGTCTCCTTGCAGAGTGAGGTTACTGCAATCTATTCAATGCAATGGTACGGGCAAAATACACGGCTTCTTTCATGCTCTCCGCACTGGCGATACCGTGACCGGCAATATTGTACGCCGTCCCGTGATCCGGTGATGTGCGCACGATCGGAAGCCCCGATGTCACATTCACTCCCCTCCCCATCGCGCTGAGTTTGAGAGGCACCAGGCCCTGGTCGTGGTACATCGCGATGATCAGATCGTACATCTGCTGTGTATGTGCGGAAAAGAAACCATCTGCGGGAAACGGTCCCTCGACGTTAATGCCTTCATTCTGCAGTGCAAGCACAGCGGGTTGAATGATATCCGCTTCCTCGTCGCCGAGCACACCGCCGTCACCGGCATGAGGATTCAGACCGAGCACCGCAATGCGCGGTGCATCGATGGCGAAATCATCAATCATTGCACGATGGCCGAGCCGCACCGTTCGCTCGACACGTTCGCGCGTGATGAGCGCCGCCACATCACGCAGAGGAACATGGATGGTCACCAGTCCGACATTCATCGTATTGCTGCTCAAAATCATCAGCACGTTTTCACCGCTCTCGCAGAGTGAGGCAAGCAGGTCGGTGTGGCCATGAAAAGGACTCCCCGCAAGGGCAATGGCCTCCTTGGATATCGGTGCCGTGACGAGTGCCTGCGCATCGCCGGAACGCACGGCATCGAACGCCGCCTGGATCGCGGCGAGACTGATGCGGCCCGATTCAGCGGTGGGACCCCCGACAGCGTCCTCATTGAATGCACCGTCAGTGACGATATATCCGACGCTTCCTTCCGCGGCTTCAGAAATGCGCTGCAGTTTTTGAAGAGGGACATCAATACCGAGCTGCTCATGGTAATGCAGGATGACGTCTTCCGGACCGAAGAGCACCGGACGGCAGCTGTCGAGAAGATCGGAACGCTGGAATGCCTTGAGCGCAATTTCCGGTCCGATCCCGTTTATATCACCAATGGAAATGGCTATTAAAGGGAGCATGATCATTCTTCATAAAGTTGGAAATCCCCATCTCCTTTCGTGTCCACGAAATGGAACGTCTTGCTGAGAGATGGGTAATACCAGATTTCCTCCGCGGGTTCGTCGCTCGTGAGGAAACGCTGCGTCTCTTCGGGGGGACCGAAAAGGATATACACTTTTCCCCGGTCAGTCAGGGCGCCGTTGCGCTCGTACAGTGTCTGGAAACGGTCGATGGTCTCGTCGACGCGACGAAAATACTCAGTCATCATTTCGTTGTACTCGGTTTCCGGAGTGTTGTCAAGCTCACTCCAGTACTTCCTGAAGTGCATCATCATCTCACGCCGGTCACCGCTTCGCATCCTGTCGTATTCATCTTCGGTCAGGATATAACGCATGACATCAATGGCGAACTCGATGTCGCGCAGTGAATACGGCATGTCACGCCAGTAGATACGTGTATCCGTAACGACGGAGTCGACACCCTCGGCACTCCTGGCGATAACAGTGAGACGGTACGCGCCGACATCGAGTTTCTCGATCGGTAATTTCAGGACAACGAGCGTCGCCTGTGTCTTGCACGATGTCTGGATGTCAAAACTGCGTACACGGCCATTCCCCTTCTGTGGGAGAATGTCGCGCAGAATTGTTGTCGGCTGCAGTGTCTGCAGCGGCAGCGCATCATCGTCGTCGATCACTTCCCCATCCTCATCCAGCCGCGACAACCTCACGCTCCAGTCCGCATGCCAGTCCGGCGCGGCTGCAATACCGATGAGTCCGGGAGATGCAAATGGCAGCGTCCCGTCATACCCGAGTACACTGTAGACACTCCCTCCCGGCGCATCCTCCATTGAGAGTGCGACCGGTTGACCGAACGTCCCTTTTTCCCGCACATTTTTCACCTTCAGAGTGCGCACGATATTGCGCTCCCGGGTAGAGCCACGATCCGTTACGTGGATGAGAAACTCATAGTCCCCTTCCTCGAGATAAAAGACCTGGTGAAAGAGCAGGAATTCGTCGCGCATCTCCGAGGTCTCATAACTGGCGCTGTTGAGCGAGGCGAAATGGTTGTATGTCTTGACCGTCTTCCCGTCCTTCCGCGCATGCATACTGATTTCCGCACCTGCGTGATACAGTGAATCCGCCGCTCCCTTCTCGGACCTCGTGAACACCATGAAGTCGTAGGAAATGCGCAGATACAGGTCAACCCGATTCACACCAACGGAATCGGACGGCAGCTGAGCCACCTCCGCATACAGCTTGTGTCCATAGCGGATATCGGGGATGTCCTGTGGCTGAGCCTGCAGAGGGAATACAAGTGCACTCAGTACAACAACGGTGAGAAGATGCATCCGGGTCAAAAACATGTCAGTCCTGTCACTTATCAGATATCGAGATTGCGTACATACTTCGCATTGCGTTCGATAAAATGGCGCCGCGGTTCAACGCTGTCACCCATGAGGATGGTAAAGAGGCGATCGGCCTCGGCAGCGTTTTCCATGGTGACCAGGAGCAGCGTGCGGGTCTCGGGATTCATCGTGGTTTCCCAGAGCTGGTCCGGGTTCATCTCACCGAGTCCTTTGAAGCGGGAAAGAGTAATGCCGCCTTTCTTGATCACTGCTTCCTCGTCGATGCCTTCAAGATCATCGGCATCGACTTTCGCGGCGCCGAAGGTCTTGAGAATTTCATCGCGTTCTTCATCGTCAAATGCGTAACGCTCGGTCTTGCCTTTCTTGATCTTGTAGAGTGGCGGCTGCGCGATATACACGCGTCCCGCCTCGACGAGCGACTTCATATACCGGAAGAAGAACGTCAGCAACAGCGTACGGATATGACTTCCATCTACGTCCGCATCGGTCATGATAATAATTTTCCCATACCGCAAACTAGCCAAATCTATTTCCTCATCTCCGCCGATGCCCGCACCGAGCGCGGAGACAATGGCGTTGATTTCGTTGTTCTCGAGCACCTTGTGCAGGCGTGCTTTCTCGACGTTGAGGATTTTACCCTTGAGGGGAAGAATGGCCTGGAAGCGGCGGTCGCGGCCCTGCTTGGCGGAGCCACCTGCGGAGTCGCCCTCAACGAGATAGACTTCGCAGTGCTCGGGATCGGTGATCGAACAGTCGGCGAGCTTTCCGGGAAGACTGAGCGAATCCATCGCGTTCTTGCGACGGGTCAGATCGCGTGCACGACGTGCGGCCTCACGCGCTTCCGCTGCGCGCAGCGCCTTTTCGATCACGCGCTTGGCGATGCTCGGGTTCTGCTCGAGATAGAGCGTCAGCTGCTCGCCGACGATGGACTCGACAATACTCTTGGTCTCACTGTTTCCGAGCTTGGTCTTGGTCTGCCCCTCGAACTGCGGTTCCGCGACTTTTACGCTCAGCACCGCGGTCAGTCCCTCGCGAAAATCGTCACCAGAAATCGAAGTCTTCCCTTCCTTCGCAATGCCGTTCTTGTACGCGTAATTATTCAATGCGCGTGTCAGTGCAGTTTTGAAGCCAACGAGGTGCGTCCCGCCTTCATGTGTGTTGATGTTGTTGACATACGTGTAAATGTTTTCCGAGTACGAGTCGTTGTACTGGAAGGCGAGTTCAACAGGCGTGTTGTCGCGCATGCCCTCGACGTAAATGGGCTTTTTCATCAGCGAATTCCTGTTGGAATCGATGTACTGCACGAAATCCTTGAGCCCGCCCTTGAAGAAATAGACTTCCTGCTCATCGTTGCGCTCGTCCTTGAGCGTAATCTTGATGGTTTTGTTCAGGTACGCGAGTTCACGTAAACGCTCTTCCAGAATTTCGAAACGGAAATCAATGGTTTTGAAAATCTCGGCGTCGGCAAAAAACGTGGTACGCGTACCGGTTTTCTTTGTCTTCCCGAGCTTTTTGATCTCTCCATCGGGTACACCACGGGTGTAGCGCTGACTGTACATCTGCCCGTCGCGATGCACTTCGACTTCGCACCATTCCGAAAGTGCATTGACGACGGAAACACCCACACCATGGAGGCCACCGGAAACCTGGTAGGTCTGCTTGTCAAATTTTCCGCCGGCATGCAGCGTGCACATGACCACTTCCAGTGTGCTGATCTTTTTGACCGGATGCGGTCCGACCGGGATGCCACGTCCGTTGTCGACGACGGTGATGGACTGATCTTCGTGAATCGTAATCTCGATGGAATCGCAGAATCCGGCGAGTGCCTCATCGATCGAGTTGTCGACCACCTCGTTCACGAGGTGATGAAGCCCGCGTGAACCGATGTCGCCGATATACATGGCGGGACGCTTGCGAACGGCCTCGAGTCCTTCGAGCACCTTGATACTGGTTTCGGAATACGAGCGCGCCTGCGCTTCCTGTTCTTTTGTCATGATGGTCTATTGAAATGTGAATGAATCATTTTCCAATACAGAAGCGGCTGAATACACCGTTGAGAATATCGTCGGTCGTTACCTCACCGATGATTTCACCAAGCGCATCGATCGCACGACGCACATCGGCCGCAAGAATTTCTTCAGTCATGCCTTCACGCTGCGCCGTTGCAGCTGTGCGAATCGCCTCGAGGCCACGCCGCAGGCAATCCGCATGACGGGCGTTAGTGACCAGCACTTCGCCCTCTTCGCTTTCGCTGCGCAATTCCCTTGCGACAGCCGCGAGATGTTTTCCGAGCGCGTCCACACCGTCGCCGTGCAGCGCCGAGATCGGCAGTCCGTGTGCCGCAAGCTCTTCCGCTGCATCCGCGTCAACGAGATCAGACTTGTTGAACAGCAGCAGAACCGGCGTGGCGGCGTCCTCGCGCAGAAGCTGTTCCTGCAGGAGACTTGCCTGCAGCGCTATGGCCTGCACGGCACCATCTCTTGCGTCTGACAGCAGGCAGACGATTTCCGCATTGCGCACGGCCTCCATGCTGAAGGCGATGCCTTCCCGCTCTATAAGGTCTTCCGTCTCACGCATGCCGGCAGTATCGATGAGACGCAAATACTCGCCATGCAGCAGCAGTCCTTCCTCAAGGTAGTCGCGCGTGGTACCGGGCATTTCGGTAACGATCGCTCTCCTTGTGCCAAGCAGTGCATTGAGCAGACTCGACTTGCCGACATTCGGAGCTCCGAGCAATACGACGCGCGCTCCTTCACGAATCACGCGTCCCCCGCTGAAACTGTCGAGGGCCGTCTGCAGCCTGGCTTCAGCCTGCGTGAGCATGTCCCCGAGCTGCCCGGAAGAAAGGAACTCAACATCTTCCTCCACGAAATCCAGGCTCAGTTCCAGCATGCCCGCGGCATGCAGCAGCTGCTCCCTGATATCGGTGACATAGCCGGACAGCCTGCCTTCGAGCTGGCGCAGAGAAGCACGGTGCGCCTCTGTGGAGCGGGCATGAATCAGGTCGGCGACGGCTTCCGCCTGCGAAAGATCCATTTTCCCGTTCAGGAATGCCCGTCGTGTGAACTCACCGGGTTCAGCCGCTCGCGCACCGGCGCCCAGCAACAGCGTCAGAACACCACGTGAAACGACACTGCCGCCGTGACAGCTGATTTCAACACTGTCTTCCCCGGTATAAGAGTGCGGCGCCCGGAACACGGTCAGCAGCACTTCATCAAGTGCCTCGCCATCGGCGTCGCGTATCATGCCATGATGGACCGTATGCGATGCGGCAGACCTGGGATCACTGCCGTCAAATACCCGGGCAGCGAGGTCCACGGCGCCATCACCCGAAATGCGGATGACGGCGATGCCGGACGTCCCCGGTGGTGTCGCAATCGCGGCAATCGTATCCTGCCCCGTCGTGGCCATCGTCTCTGTGTTCGTCATCTCAGGCGCAGCTCCGTGACGATATCGTCGCCAAGCGACGTATTGATGCGGCGTATCAGTTCCGTACGCATAAGCTGCAGTTCCTGTCGCCAGGCGGCATCGGTAACTTCAACCCACAGCACACCCTTGTGCAGTCGCTGGGCCTGCGCGTGGTTGGCGATGGCTGTTCCGACGAGTTCTTCCCAGCGCAGCAGTACTTCCTGTTCGCGGATTTTTCGCGTCATGCCCTGCTGCTCGAGAACGCGCTGCAGCGCAGCACCGAGCGGCGATGTCTTCCAGGGGGTACTCATGCGACTTCCGCCAGTCTCGACACCTTGCCGGCTTCAATGCGCAGGGTCAAATTCCTGGAGTGTGCACCCGCGAAATGCTGCAGCGTGCCCGCATTGGCGGAAGTGATAAAGGTCTGTCCCACTCCCTCGACCAGCTCGAGCACATGCGCCAGCCTGTCATCATCCAGTTCACTGAACACATCGTCGAGCAGCAGGATTGGTGCCTCATCGAGATGCGAGTCGAGGTAACGGTGCTCGGCCAGCTTGAGTGCGATAAGCACGGTTTTGTGCTGTCCCTGCGAGGCCTGTGCGCGCACATCGAGTCCGTTGAGCAGAATATCCATGTCGTCGCGATGGGGCCCGACGGTCGTACTCCCCCGGCGCAGATCAGTCTGAAACCGTCGCGCAAGCAAACTGCGATACGCCGCGACGGCATCGCTCGTACGCAGGTCGAGGTCCGCCGTCGCACGATAACGCAGCGTCACCTGTTCCCGGTCGCCGATCACACCCTGCATCGATGCCTGGAAGTAGGGGATAAATTCTTCGATAAATGCCGTCCGCCGCTGCATGATACGCACCGCGACTTCGGCGAGGGATGCGTCCCAGGCTTCGAGCGTGGCGCGAATGTCTGCGGGACGCCGCTCCATGTCGGAAAGCAACGCGTTGCGCTGACGCAGTGTGCGCCTGTACGCAAGCAAATCCATCAGGTAGCGATGCTGCACCTGCGAGATGATGAAATCGATGAAGCTGCGGCGTTCGCCCGGACCACCGGAAGTTATCGGACGATGCTGCGGTGAGAGTGACACGATCGGGAATTGGCCGATCAGGTCAGATGAAGACGGCAGTGCAGTGTTGTCGAGCTCAATCTGTTTGCGACCGGGATCTGTCGTATAGGTGACGGAAACCTCGCGACGGCTGCCTCCCCCTGACGTGAAGCTGCCTTCAAGGCGAAAATAGTCGCTGTCCTTCTGCACCAATCCCCTGTCCTGATGCGAGACGAAGCTGCGTGATGAGCAGAGAAACGACACCGCCTCGAGCACCGTCGTCTTTCCCGCCCCGTTTTCACCGAGAAGGAGTAGTGTCCCTTCGGGACAATCGATTTCCGTATGCCCGTGATTACGTAATTGAATTATACGCAGACGGTTGAGAATCATGTTCAGGCATTCAATCTCAGCGGCATGACGAGCATCAGTATCTCGATATCATCCTGCTGTTCTTTGGGTTGGATCAGTCCTGCACGCGTCGGCGCGCTGAAATAAAAGTCCACTTCCTCCGTTCCGAGATGCTGCAGCGCTTCGGTGATATACCGCGCATTGAAACCGATCTCCAGTTCCTCGTCCACCGAAAATGCAGCGGAGACAGACTCCCGCGCTTCACCACCGAAGTCGACATCCTCGGCGGAAACACGCAGCTCTTCTTTCGAAACGGAGAAGCGAATCTGATTGGTAATGGCATTGGAAAAAATTGAACAGCGCTGCACGGCGGCGATCAGGGCATTGCGATTGACGGCAAGCTGCTTGTCGTTTTCAAGTGGGATGACGCTTTCGTAATTCGGGTAGCGCTCGTCGATGATGCGGCTGATCAGTGTCATTTCTCCGAAGGTAAAACGCACGTTGCTGCGTCCGAAAACGACGCTCACCTCTCCGTCACCGAGGGACTTCGACACAATGTTCAGCGCTTTGGCGGGAATAATGACGTCGCGGTTGCCTTCGGTATTGGCTTCGGCGATCACACCGGCATGCTTGATGCGTACGAGGCGATGGCCATCAGTCGCCACGGCGTAAAACTCTTCCCCTTTCCACTGGAAGAGCACACCCATCATGGAGGGGCGAAGGTCGTCGGTGCTAACGGCGTACACGGTACGCGCGATGATGCTGCGCAGCAGATCGGTCTGCAGCTGCAGGGAAAATTCCTCCTGAATGCCCTCGGCTTCCGGGAAATTCGTGGCGCCTTCACCGGCCATCTTGTATTCACCCTGGTCAGTCTTCAGTGAAATCCGGTGATTCGTCTCGTCGGCGGAGAACATCATGTCCGTACTCGAAAGCGCGCGCAGCGTTTCGTTCAGCTTCTTTGCGGGAACGGCAACTTTACCATCTTCCTCTCCGCCGACCTGCAGGGCGACGGTCATGGAAATTTCGAGATCACTCGCGGTGAGCCGCAGCTCATTTCCTGCCAGTTCGAACAGCACGTTTTCGAGTATGGGCAGAGTCGATTTCGTCGGAACGACGCTGATGATTTTCGAAAGCGCCTTGTGCAGATCGCTGCTCACTGCGGAAAATTTCATGAAGTCCTCCGGAAGTATGCTCTTATGTAGCGGGGATTAATGTCGCGCTCACGGAAGGAAGCTGCCGCGTGATCCGGGGCGTATGCGTCCTTCCCTGCGATGTTGTATTCATCGTTGAAAGATACGAAAAAAACCGATGGGAATCCACCGGTCTTTCTCGCTGGAAAGCGTTTGATTACAACAAGTTACCCCACCTTCAGCATCGGGGGCCGGGGGAGCCGTCTCAGAGCATGAATTCCTTGGTGATATCGCGGTTTTTGCGGCGCGATATCATGCGGAATTCATCCACAGGCAGCGTGTGATCCCCGACGACTTTGATGCGCGCAAAATACTTGAGCATCAGGCGGGAGATATGCGAAAATGCTCCATCGGTGAGAAAAGACGCCATCGTCGGATGCACTTCGAGCGTCAAGCGCAGTTCCTTGCTCTTGACACGGAAGCGGCGCATCCAGCGTTCGATCTGTGTGAGGAGCGAGGTTTTCGAGAGTACGCGGCCTGTCCCTGAGCAAGTGGGACAGGTTTCGCTGACGGACATCTGCACGCTCTCGCGCACGCGCTGACGTGTGATCTGCATGAGCCCGAATTCGGTGATCGGGAGGATGGTGAATTTCGCCCTGTCGCGGCGCATTTCGCGGCGCATTTCATCATAGAGTTTCTTACGATTTTCTTCCTGCAGCAGATCGATGAAATCGATCACGAGAATGCCGCCGAGATCACGGAGCCGCACCTGACGCGCAATCTCGCGGGCCGCTTCGATATTCGTGCGCATGGAGTTGAGCTCCTGCTCCCTTTTCGCAGCGTAGCGACCCGAGTTGACATCAATGACTTTCATCGCCTCGGTATGTTCAATGATCAGGTAACCTCCGCTCTTGAGCCACACCTTGCGGCTCATCGACTGCTGTATCTGTTTCTCGATTTCGTACTTGTCGAAAATCGGCTCGCGGGCGTTGTGCAGCTCCAGCACGTCCACTTTATGCGGCGCGACCAGGTTCAGGTACGCGCGAATCTCCCGGTACATCTTGCGGGAATCGACCGCAACCCGCGTGACGTCTTCGGAAAAAAGATCCCGCATGGTGCTGCTGGACGTATTCATATCCTTGTACAGCAGCGTGGGAGGCGAAGATTTCTTGATGTTGCGCTCGATCTCGCGCCAGCTCTGAATGAGACCTTCCAGATCGGCACGCAATACGTCCTCCGACTTTCCTTCGGCCACCGTGCGAATGATGACACCGTAACCGCTCGGGAGAATCGACCGGACGAGTCGACGAAGTCGGCGCTTTTCCTTGAAGTTCTGAATCTTGCGTGAAACACCGATTTTATTGTCGAAGGGCATCAGAACGATAAAGCGTCCGGGAAGCGCCACTTCCGTCGTGACACGGACGCCCTTGTTTCCCACCGGCTCCTTGAAGATCTGAACGACAATCTCCTGTCCCCGTGTCAGCTGCACCTGGGAAGGAGGACGCCTGCTGCGGCGGGGACGGCGTCGCTGGTCTTTTTTCTTTCCGCTATCGTCCTCTTCGTCGTCGGTGATATCGTCAACCCCGTCCTCGTCACCCGTGATTGCACTGTATTCGCGAAACGCATCACCAACATCGGAGAAATGCAGGAAGGCGTCCTGCTCGAGGCCGATATCGATAAATGATGCCTGTATGCCGGCCATGACCTTGGCAACGGTGCCGAAGTATATGTCACCGACCATGCGCTCTTTCTCCTCGCTCTCGACAAAGAGCTCAGCGAGCTTGCCTTCTTCGACAATCGCGATACGTTGCGTGTCGTTCGTGGCATTGATAATAATTTCTTTTTGCATTGGCTTCTATATTCTAACCCTAGACAGCGGCTCGGCCATATGCGTGTTTCGCATATGGCACGGCCGCGTCAAAACTGTCATGCGGGACTTCCCGCGTTCTTGTTACAACTGCGATAGCAGGGAAACTCGTACGCCGTCGAATGGCAGCACTTCGCGACAGATACCGCTCGTGCATACCAGTCCACCACGCTCCGTTCCATAACTCACGGTTGCGATATGGCTGTTGCCGAGGCGGTACGCCAGTTCCGCGGTACTCCAGAACTGCTTCCCTGTCTGGTCCGCTTCGTCGGTGGTGTACTCCAAGCGGACTGTGGCCGACCACATCGCTGCGCGTGCCAGTGTCAGCGAGACGTACTCGTTGAAATACTCCGGATTCGCGCGTGAGAATGAATCGTGATAAAACTGTTGCTCAAAACTCGCGCCGATGCTGTATTCCTCATTCAACATGTATTCGATGCGAATCGGAATCGTCGTACTCGACTGCTCATGCGCGAGATTGGCTTCATACGGTGCGTCATAGCGCCGGTTGAATGCGGCACGGATGTACGACTGTCCTTCAAAATACCATTCGACCTCACCGTACAATTCCCAGAAGGGACTGAACTTCTCGTCGAGTGTGGGCATGAAATCCACATCCCGCTCGTACGTGACGAGGAAACCGTTATTTGAAGTATAGCCGTCATGCCTGCTGGCGACGGCACCGTTGAGATTGATTGTCACCGTCGGAGAGACGGAATAAAACACGTCCAGCTGCATGCCGATCTCATCATTGAAATCCACGACATGCGGATTGCGCGACAGCAGCGTGAAGTAATGTTCCTTGTGAACAATGGGAGGATTCTGCATGGGAAGCATGCGGGTGGGACGGTTGGGATCGCGCTCTTCCTCACCCACGATGTCGTAGCGGTAATCCTTGTACTCGAACGTCACACCCAGACCGATATCCGAGGTATAGGCGAGACTTCCGTACAGTGCATTTCCGTCGCTTTCCATGTGTTCGAACCCGCCGTCGGCGGTGGGACGCATAACGCTCGAGCGTTTCCACGCCTGCTGCACGAAGAAATCGAATCCGTAGCCACGGAGCGAAAGCATGAATTCCGGAATGTCGGCATGGACTAAATCCATTCCATACGCCGTGGGCAGTTCACCGTCAGCGCTCACCATACTGCCGCCGAGACGCATGAAACGCAGGGGACGCACTTCCATGTGTCCAGCGCGCACCGTGTACTCCTCAATGCGATCGTTGTTGAGCAAGTCGTAGTAACGCATCTTCCCAAGACCGAAAATGGCATTCATCCATCGATTACGATAGGTCCCCCGCAAACCATCGAGACGCGTGTCGTAGTTGATCCCGCGGTTCTCGAACAGGTTCATGGCGAGTCCCTTGCCGAACAATGTGTAATAGTCACCGGCACGCAGCTCGAGTCCTTCCTTGCTGAACTCCACGTAGCGCTTGCGTATGCCCTGGTATTTTGGACCGAACTCGGGGGGATCGTCATACAGGTATTCAAAGCCAACGGTCAGGTTGTCCCAGAAGAGACGTACATTCGTCTGATTCTCGATGTACTCTATGCTGCGAAGGTTTCCGCCGACAGTCTGTTCACCGTTGCCGTAGCGCATGAAATTCCCCACCGAATACTCCACCTGCGCCCATGCGTCCGCGCCGCAACACAGGAAAAGCGCTGCTGCGAGAAGAGCAATACGTTTCATCGTCACTCCAGAATTTTTTTAACGTCTTCCGCGATTTCATTCTCGTCTCCGGCGATATAGCCGGTGCGCTTGGCATGCAGCTTCCCGTCCTGATCCACAATAAGGGAATACGGCATGCTCTGTCCGTTCAGCTTCTTGAACACTTCGCTGTTCGGATCGAGCCAGAAATCATACGGCAGCTTCTGGGCCTTGACATACGCCTTGACCTTCGCGAGGCTCCTGGGGTTGTCCAGGTTGATCGCAAGGTAATGCAGATTCTGGTCCTTGTACTTTTCATACACGGTCCGCAGCGCTTTCATCTCCTGCTTGCAGGGCTCACACCACATGGCCCAGAAGCTGATGATAACCGCCCCCTTGTCGCCCGTGTCGCGTACGTCGGCCAGGTAATCCTGGAAGGAGTGCTCTTCCCCGTCAATGTCACGGAGGTAGAGATCGACACTTGTGAGATCCTGGGCAGCTGCCTGCCCGGCGATACTGATGAATACAGCAATCAGTATGACAAACTTTTTCATGTAAGTATCCTCTTATGAGTAAGAGATGTAATGCTAATGTTGTGGGGGCACAGGGAGTCCGTGCATCGCCAGCACGTCACGCGCACCGGCGGCGGACACATACTGATGCCCGTTCATGCCCATCGCGGATGCGGCATCCGCGTAAGCAGCAATGTCATCAAAGAACAGGGTTTCCTCCGGGGCGCAGCCGGCGGCATGAAGCGCCACGCGGAAAATGCGCTCGTCAGGTTTGGCCGTCCCGACATCGTAGGAGTACACCTTGTGTGAAAACAGTTCGAACACCTCCGGGAACTGCTTTTCCGCCCAGGCAATATGCAGCGGATTGGTGTTGGAAAGCAGAACAAGAGTGACCTGGTCATGCACACTGCGCAGCAGGTCGAGGTATTCGTCGTTGAGCCAGAAAATATCGCACCAGAGCCGGCGGAAATGCTCTTCATCAAGCGTACTGCCCTCCTCGAGCAGTTCACCGCAGGAGGTGAGAAATGCGCGTTCGTCAATAGCGCCGAGTTCAAACGATGTAACCAGTGCCCAGAACAGCGCCTCCTGTTCCTCATCCCACTGCGCCGATGGAAAGTCATGCTGCAGCCTCGCGGCAATGATTCTGTGATCGAAATGCAACAGAACATTCCCCAGGTCGCTGATGATGGCCTTGATCATGCACTGCCCTCCGAACGTGACGTCAGCCAATCCTTCCGCAGTGCGGGCTTTGAGAGAGTGAAATCGATGTAGGTGTATCCAGACATGTGCGGAAACTGTAGCAGACGTCAATATCGCAAAATAGTGAAGCGGTGCTGGGGAAACAACTTCTTTGTTTTCAATGGGAAACGGCGACCCGCTTCCCTGCATACGCCGCAGTCTCGGCGCGTGTTCCTTGCGGGCGAAACAATACGCGCTGCAGAAATGTTATCATCCTGAGTCAAACGATCCATATCGAGGAAAAACATGCCCAAAACACGTTACTGGCTGTTCAAATCGGAACCCGGCGCCTACAGCATCGACGATCTTAAAAAGGATGGGACGACATTCTGGGACGGCGTGCGGAATTACCAGGCGCGAAATATGCTGCGCGACGAGATCAAGAAGGGCGATCGCGTCCTTTTCTACCACAGCAACAGTAATCCTCCTGCGGTTGTCGGCACCGCCACGGTAACGCGAGACGGCTACCCTGACCATACGCAGTTTGAACAGGGACATAAAAAATTCGATCCGAAGGCATCGGAAGACAATCCCCGCTGGTTCATGGTGGATATCACTTTTGACAGCGCATTCGACGACCCCCTTCCCCTCGAGGAGCTCCGCGGCATTGCTGCATTGAAAGACATGGAACTGTTACGCAAGGGAAGCCGCCTCTCGGTTCAGCCGGTGCAGAAAAAAGAGTGGGACGCCATTCTGAAAAAGGCACGCTGAGCGAAGCCGCGGCTCGCAGCGTACACAACACGGAGATTTACTCTACGAAAAAAGGCGGTCGAAATGGACCGCCTTTCCCTTTTCAGTCACCCGGCATTTACTTCAGAAGTTTCATGCTGCGCATGCGCAGCTGCGACGGAGTGCGCAGCACGGTGATATACATGCCTGATGGCAGTTCTCCCGCCTCGAACGCCACCTGGTAGCGTCCCTTTTCGGCATAACCGTCGAGCAACGTCGCGACACGCCGTCCGAGCATGTCAAGCACGTAGAGATGCGTCGGACCTTCTTCGATAAGCTCATACGTTATCACGGTCATGTTGTTGAAGGGATTGGGATGATTCGGTTCGAGCGCCAGCTGTCCCGTTGCATCAAAGAGACGTGCTCCGCCTTCGCGGCAGATGCCGAGCAGAAACTCTCCATGAATACGCGTGACCTCGACGTCGGGTTGATCCCAGGTGAAGGTGGAAATCGTGAGCGGCGTCGACTCCGCGTTCCCCAGCGTGGCAATGAACTCGAGATGCCTGAGCACGCCGGTACTGCCGCCGAATGTTCCCGTCAGGTCAATTACACGCTCATTTCCTTCAATGCGTCCCATAGGTGTCGATCCCGTCGGAAGCAGCAGCGATGCGTTGTAGCGAAGCTCCGCGGTATAGCGCGAGGCAAGAACTTCTTCGAGATACTCCTGTTCCTCGAGGGAAAAATCGACGGCCACTTTTTCTCCGGGATTTGCTTCAACCTTTGGAAGCGAAACCGTGGAACGGGC
This sequence comes from bacterium, assembly GCA_020444325.1. Taxonomy (NCBI): domain Bacteria; species bacterium. The sequence continues at coordinate 353,202 of JAHLLD010000002.1, read as the reverse complement.
CTGGTAGCCCTGTGTCCATTCATAGGGATCGGAAATCCTGCTGCAGCCAAAGTTGCTGCTGACGACGACCCAGTACCGCCGGTCAGGGACGGAGATGATGCTGGCAGCGTCCCCGGGAAGGACCGGCACCTGCTCCCCGTCAATCTCCTCATACCATGCATAAACATCCGCTGTCGTGGAATACAGGGTATCACCGCGACGCGAGATCACGGGTTTATCCGGCCATGGATGTACGGTGACGTCGAGTGCACGCGTACTGCCCTCGCAGCCGTATTCCGTCCATACCTGCAGCGCGTAACTGCCGCCCGCACGAACGACGATGGAGGATGTTTCCTCGCCTGTGGACCACAGGTAGCGTGCGAAGCTGCCGACGGCACGCAGGCGCACGCTGTCGCCCTCACAGAATTCGAGGGGCCCTTCCGCGACAATATCCGGCTCCGGCAACGGGTTGAAGCTGACGCTGAATGGAGCTGATTCGGCGGTACAACCTTCGATGGTGGTCACACGCACCGTCCAACTCCCGGCTGCATCAACAGTCATTGTCGACAAATTTGAACCATCTGACCAGAGGTACGACGCATACGTACCTGTGAGTCCGAGCGTGACCGTCCCCCCTTCGCAAACCGGCATTTCGGTCAAAGCGATGATCTCAGGTTCCGGCAGTGGATACACACGTACCTCGACCTCTGGTGATGTCCCGCTGCATCCTGCCATCGTCGTCACCGTCACGCTGTACCGCCCCGCCGAATCGACGGTCACGGCACTCCCGCTCGCTCCATTCGACCACTGGTAGCTGGCAAAACCCGGAGGCGCACGCAGCGTAACCTCTCCTCCCTCGCAGAACTCCAGCGGTTCATCCGCGGAAATTTCAGGCGAAGGATTCGGAAGCACTGTCACTGTGATCGTCGTGTCGCCCTGGCAGGACGCACTGCCGAACACCTGGTCGATACGCACGGTGAACACCCCGGGCGTTTCCCACACCACGTGTATCCGCGCGCTGTCGTCGGCACCGACGACCCTTCCGCCCGTGATGCCCCAGGTGTAGATCGATCCCGATACATGAGGCACGACGTAATCCGTTTCCGCGCCGGCACAGAGCAGCGTATCGCCGCTGATGCGTGGTGCGGGTTTATCCGATACGATGACTTCGATCGTATCCGAACTCCCCGGACAACCGTCGACGGAAATCACATCGACCCAGTAGTTGCCTGCATCTCCCACGGTAATGGTTCGCGAGCTTGCGCCAGTCGACCAATTGTACGAGAGATATCCCGCACCGGCATCCAGCGTCACGCTGTCGCCGATGCAAAACACCGGCGAACCGAGCACATCAATGCGCGGTTCGACTTCGGGCCATACGCTGATGAGCACCGAGTCACGCTGCAAACAGCTTTCCCGGTCGACGACGGTGAGTACGTACCACTGGCTCTTTGCCGGAGAAGCCATGGGATTCGGGATGTCGGTGGCTGACAGTCCTTCGGCGGGACTCCAGTAATAATTGTACGCGGGGGTACCGACGAACACCTGTCCCGTGAGCTGCACGCTGTCTCCCGGACAGATGGCGGTGGACGTCCCGGCATCGATACGCAGCTGATTCACGATCACCTGCACCGTGTCTTTCACACTGCAGCCAAACGCATTCGTCGCGGTGACCACGTAGCTGGTGGTAACATCAGGACGCGCAATCGGTGTCGGAGAATTCGGATTGTCCAATCCCTCCACCGGTTCCCAGCTGTACAGCACGGGGGCATGCGTCGTCCATGCAGTATCCCCGATCATGTGCTCCTTCCCTTCACAGATGCGTACATCATTCCCGGCATTGAGTGCGATGTCTGCAACGGTGACGCGCACACTGTCCGTGGTCTGACAACCATTGCTGGATCGCACGGTGACGATGTAGGTCGTACTGACTTCAGGAAACGCGAGCGGCGTCGGGGACGAAGGATCACTGAGAGATGAGGCGGAATTCCATGAGTATGTGTAGGGCGGCACCGCACCGGCAGCAGCAGCTTCAAGCGCCACAACCTGTTTGCGGCAAATTGTAGTGTCCTTCGAAGCCTGGACGATGACGTCGGAAACGCGAACGACGACGGTATCGGTACTGACACAGCCCGAGGGACTCGTCACCGTCATCACATATGTCGTCGTCACGGGGGGCGATGCTTCAGGAGTGACGACATTGGGATTGCTCAGTCCGGTCATCGGCGACCAGACAACACTGTAGGGTGGATTGTCCCCAACGACACTGCCTTCGAGCACGGTGATGCTGCCGGGACAGATATTCCTGTCGGGCCCTGCATCAATGACAGGATAATCCTCCACCGTTACATGCAGTGTATCCATACTGCTGCAGCCGGTGATGGAATCGTACACCGTAAACACATAGGTCCCTGACACAGCGGGATCCATGCTCAGCACCCGATCCGTTCCCATACCTCCACTCCACTCATATCCGAAGTACCCTGACCCGCCAATGATTCTGGCTTCGAAACGAAGTGACGCTCCGGCACAGAGAATAGTATCCGCATGCGCTACTGCCTGCATGTCCGGAACCTCGACGATGCGAATGGAGTCACGCACGAGTCCCGTATTACAGATATCCGGGATGTACACCGTCACCCATTCACCATCGTCAGAAACAGCGTCCTTGAATGCACTGATGGGAATGCGATAGCTCGCCTGTCCCCTTGCAAAGGTGAACGTGTTGACCACATGCGCGTAATCGCTGTCATTGATCGCTTCTCCCCGCAGCTGAAAACTCACCGTCATGGTATCTTCGAGATTCCCCATCCGCTGAATCTCAATCACGCCCGGATCGCAGCCTCCTTCTGCAGCGTCTTTCAATCCGACGACGCTCAGCTGATTCCCTGCATCGAAACTCCCGGAACGGAGAAACACTCCCGAGTCATAGAGATTATCGGAAACGTCCGCTATTGCCAGCTTGAGATGATAGGTCTCACAGGGGGTGACCACTGCTGACGCCCGCAGTACCGTTGTGAAGCCGTCGTATTCCACCGACTGTCCGATCGCATTGTTCACATAGTAACGGGTGGAGTCAATATGATTGACAGTATTGATAGCGACAGGGATACTCGTTCCGGGGATGAGGGCGATGTTCTTCTTCACCGGGAAGCCAGGACCGGAAATGTAGAATGCGAACACGTCATTGTACACGGATCCTACATACTCGGGATACTCTTCCGAGGCAAAGACGTAATCGAAAGACACGGTGTCCTGATAAGGAATGAAATCGAACTCGAGAACGGATGCGTCGAAGGTGAAATATCCCACAAGCTGCGAGAGGTCCGGGTCGCCTGCCCTGAGTGCGGGGTAGGAAATGTCATCGTAGTTGTTCGGTCCCACGGCGTAGCCGATCCACCCCGTCGTCATCAATACTCCCTCGTTGATCCCTATGTTGGATTTCGAGCCGTCGAAATAACCTATTCCCCTGGCGAAGCCTTTGTATGTGATATTGTCGACCTGTGCTCCGCCCCCGATGAAGTATGTGCGCACCAGCGAATCGACCGGGATTCCTTCCTTTATAGCAAGCTGCGCCCGCGCCTGCTGGCCGGCGGACGAGAGGAGCAGGACGCTCAGTGCCAGGAAAAATACAGCTCGGAACGAACGTGTCATGGAGTTCTTTCTTGGTGCGCGGAACGGAGACAGCATGTGCGGGTGGAAAATCCGCGGTGTGACCGGGCAGATGTTGGCCACTCATTTACGACACATGTACACTGTGGAAAGTTACGTTTTTCACCGCCACGCCGCCAGTGCTGAATTCCCGCCTTCAGCCAGGGACATCCGGATTTTTACAGCCGAATTCCTGACCAGTGGGTAGTCTTCTGCCCGCGGCAAATACAAAAAAAGTTGCACTGGAATCATCTTTTTTTCAGTGCAAAAATAAATCCGTACAAGATTTTTATCGCAGCTGCAACTCGTCCCTGATCACCGCGTACACGACAGTGTGTAAACAACAATCAAGCTGTTCAAATACATCAAAAAGCCGGAGGCTGTGATGAAAAAGGTAATGATAACGATGATGATGCTGTTCGCGATAAGTGCAGTTACCCAGGTGGCACTGGCAGGTGAAGCCAATCCCCCATTGAGTCAGGAACGACAGGAGTACATCAAGGAGAACGTGCTGGCAGGACTTCAGCATCCGTCCATGGAAGTACAGGCAGACTACGTGCAGTTGGTGATCGATCTGAAGCGCGCCTACCCCGAATACGACTTCGACTATGCGATCATTCCCCTGATGGACAAACTGAAGAACGAGTCTGATGACGGCATTCGTATCATCTCCGCCCTCGCTCTCTATGAGTACCAGGATTCCCGCAAGAGCCGCTTCGCCGTGCAGCAGACCGCGATGCTCGATGGCTCCGACCGCGTCGCAAAGCACTGCCAGACGCTGGTGCGCAAGTGGGACAACAGGTCCGAAAAGCCGATCTACACCGCACAGGTCGTATACCCCTTCTGATAGTGACCCACGATTTTCGTGGAACGTGAGAAAAAACCCTTCCCGCTACCGGGAAGGGTTTTTTCTTGTTCTCATGTTTCGGATTCGGCTCAGGCCGATGCATCAAGAAGCTGCAGATCCCGCAGAAAATTCCTGATGATCAGGGCTGTTGCACCCCAGATGGTTTCGCCATCATAGCTGTAGAAATACACTTCCCGCTCACGCCCCTCGAATTCGAAAAGCTGAATGTTGACATTCCCGCGCTGTGCGAAAAATGATAGCGGCACACGAAACATCCTCGCCACTTCATCCGGATTCGGGGTCAATCCATCATCTGACGACAGCACTGCAGCTACAGGGGAAATGATGAAACCGCTTGGTGTCCATATATCATCGTGACAGCCAAGAACTTCAACGTTTGACGGTGCAAGAGCAATCTCCTCTTCCGCTTCCCTCAATGCTGCCTGCCTGCAATCTTCACCTTCCTCGACACTGCCACCCGGGAAAGCGATCTGCCCCCGATGATGTGGCAAATCGCTGTTTCGCCTGGTCAGCAGAAGATCCCAGTCCCCCTGCACCGCGATCAGCGGTATCAATACCGCCGCCCGCCGGTAGCCGGGCCGATCAAGCATGTCCCGACTGTGCCCGGAAAGGACGGTGCGGATTGCACTGAGTGAAGGTGAAGGATCTGCAGCGGTCACAACGACGCTTTCTTTTCACTGATATTGAAGGAAATGTCAAGCGCGGCGACGGAATGCGTAAGCGCTCCGACGGAAATCATATCGACGCCTGTTTCGGCAATCGCACGCACGGTCTGTTCTGATACATTTCCAGATGCTTCAATGCGCACATCGCTGCGCTTGCCACGGATAAGTTTTACCGCCGTGGCCATTTCATCGAGCGTGAAGTTATCGAGCATGATGATATCCACTGCTTTGCAAGACAGTGCCTCGATCACCTGGTTGAGGCTGTCTGCCTCCACTTCGATCTTGATCTTCCGATCGGCGGGGAGCCGTCCGGCTACGAGATCAACAGCCTCCTTGAGTCCCCCGGCTGCGGCGATGTGATTGTCCTTGATAAGAACCATATCGTCGAGACCGAATCGGTGATTGGTGCCGCGACCGTGTGCAACGGCGAGTTTATCGAACGCGCGCAGGCCGGGCACGGTTTTGCGGGTATCCAGTATCTGCGTCTCGCTGCCTTCCACCAGCTTCACCATGGATGCCGTGGCGGTGGCGATGCCGGACATACGCTGCAGGAAGTTGAGGGCAACGCGTTCGGCGGTCAGCATGGACGCGATATTGCCGCGTACGACTGCAATGGACGCTCCGCGGAGCACGGGCATGCCATCGGTAATGCTGGCGTCGATGACCAGTTCATTATCCACCAGATGAAATACCGTTGCGGCAACTTCCAGTCCTGAAAGTACGCCGTTGGCCTTTGCAAGGAATACCCCTTCACCCTTGAGATCCGTTGGCACGGTACATTCGGTGGTGACATCTCCCGTCCCAACGTCCTCGCGCAGCGCAGCTTCAATTCGCTGCAGCATGGTACTGTCGTGAAGAATACTCAGTCTCATATGCGGCCCTTGTTTCGGTATTCAATATAGGAGTGGAAGTCGAGTCCTTTCTCGAGATCCCGATGCTTGCGGTACTCACCCACGTAATGAAGGTAGTTTTTCGCAGAATTACGGATATGCGCGCGCTCCTCGTCATCGAGTTCACGAACGACTTTCGCAGGGACACCAGCAACGAGCATCCCTTCGGGCACGGTAAATCCTTCACGCACGACGGCACCCGCCGCGACGAGCGATTCACTGCCGACCGTCGCATTATCAAGTACCTTTGCGCCCATGCCGATAAGGCAGGCGTCGTTGATGGTGCAAGCGTGCAGAATGGCGCCGTGTCCTACGGTGACATCCGCCCCGATCACGAGAGGATATTTCTTCCAGGTCTCATGCAGCGTACAGTTGTCCTGTATGTTCGTTCGCGCGCCAATCGTGACGCGATTGACGTCACCTCGAACGACTGAACCGAACCAGATGTTGGCATCCTCATCAATACGCACATCCCCGATAATGGTGACGTCTTCCGTCATGAACACGCTCGGGTGAATCTGCGGGTAAATACCCTGATAGGGATAAATCATGGAGTTGTCTCCCGTCAATCCTTGTATAGTGGCGGCGACCATCCGGGCCGCTTCCATTTGATCAATTCAATATACACGCTGCCGATCAGAACATGCATTTTGGCGACAATGGGTATGGCCGCCCTGTCCTCACTGAACCAGCCCTCGAATCCCCCCGTAAGTCCGAAAATCCCGGTAAAACCGGTTTCACCATCGAGTTTGACCGTCCGCACCTCTCGGTCGATGGCATCGAGGTCCATTTCCTCACGTTCCACACCAAAATTTATCGTGGTGATGGCCTTGTCTCGATACATGAGCACAGGCACCTTTTTCCGGCAATGTGCGTGCGCATACGCCCTTGCATAGAAGAGCAGACTCAATCCATCCTGCCAGTGCTTTCCTTCAAGGGCGAGCGTGTCGTCACGAATCCAATATGGATTGTCGTCGACGGTCTCGTGTATATAAACGACATCCTTTTTGCTGTCGAAATCGTAGTCGATGTGTTTGTACACGGTGTCGTTTCGCAGGTATTCCTTGTTGTGAAAATCCTGTGAAGCGAGCGTTCCGCCGATGCGACTCCGGTACAGCGTATTGAGCGTCACGAAGGGTACACCCCTGTAGGTGCGAATGAGGCCTTCCAGCCAGACCTGCAGGCCATGTTCCCCGTTGCGCACGCGAAGAACCCGGGTGCGAATTGTCCCGAGTCCCATACCGAGATAGCTGACCTCATAGGTAAGCTCCTCTCCCTCTGTGAACACGGCGAAGTTCGGCTTGCACTCATTCTGCTGCTGCTTTTTCGACTGCGAAAAAGCATGTGATACCAGCAGTAGTCCGGCAGCCAGGAAAAGAAAAACGTGGTTCCCGAAGAAACCACGTTTCCGATAAATGTTCATGTCAGTCATGGGGAGCGGGATCAGCGGAGGCCGGCGATCTTTCTCGCCTCGGGAAAGAGGCTCGTCGCCTTGCCGTACTGAGGATCGACTTCCAGCATGGAGCGGAACTGTCCCTCATTGCCATAGAGCGTCCTGGCGATCTGCGCCTTGACCACGGCACGGAGATAGTCCTTGTCCTTGTCGTATTCCTCCTGTTTGAATTCCACGCCCTTCGCCTTGCCGAAGGCAATCAGTTCCTTCATCATGGCGTCGCTGACCTGGAAGGACTTCACAAAAGCGGCAGCGTCGGCGTTTTCGTACTTCTCACGAAGTGTGGCGCCCTTCTTGTCCATGTAATGCGTTCCGAATTCAAAGACGAGGATGCGCATGCGTGCAACGTATTCGCTCAGATCTTCATAGCGGACGATGTAGTCGGGCGTGATGCCACCGCCGCCGTAAACCGGGCGACCGCTGTCGGTGTGGAATACCGGACGCGTGCTGTCGGCTTCTTCCGTATGCTCGATATTGTCGCCATCCACTTCCTCGCGGTGATAGGCGTTGCGGTAGTAATCCTCGTCAGAACCATCATAGGGACGCTGAATCATGCGTCCGCTGGGCGTGTAATAACGCGCGGTTGTCAGACGGAAGGCGGAGCCGTCGCTGAGGTCGAACTGACGCTGCACGAGTCCCTTTCCGAAGGAGGTTTCACCGACGATCAAACCGCGATCATGATCCTGCACCGCGCCGGCAACGATTTCGCTTGCCGAAGCACTGCCGTTACTGAGGAGGACGATGAGAGGCAGATCCTGGAACTCCCCGCTGCCTGTGGCAACGTAGTTCTCGTCGAAATCGCTGCGGCGTCCCTTCGTGTACACAATCTTCTGCCCCCTGCTCAGGAATTCATTCGCCAGGCGGAACGACTGTTCGAGATAGCCGCCGGGATTGCCGCGCAGATCAAGAACGAGCTTTTTCATACCCTGCTTCTTGAGATCACGCAGTCCGGTGAGGAACTCCTCATATGTCGTCGCAGAGAAGCGATTGATACTCATGTATCCGATTCCATCGTCAAGAAGGAAACCGGCATTTACGCTGTAAAGCGGAATCTTGTCGCGTGAGATGGTAAAATCAATGGGATCTGCCAGGCCGAATCGCTTGACGGTGACCACCACCTCGGTGCCTTTCTCGCCACGCAGCTTTTTCTGCACATCCTCATTCTTGAACTTGATGGCACTTTCACCGTCAATGCCAATGATTTTGTCTCCCGAGAGCAGTCCCACTTTCTCACTGGGTCCGCCGTAAATGACATTGGCGACTGTAATGGTATCATTCACGATGCGGAATTCTATACCGATGCCTTCGAAACTTCCCTTGAAATCCTCCTGTACCTTTTCGAGCTGCTTCGGACTGATGTACACGGAATGCGGATCGAGGGATTTGAGCATCCCTTCGACAGCATGCGTGACCAGGTCCGAAACCTTGACCTCATCTACGTAATATTTCTGCGTGTAGTTGAGAACATCCTTGAACTTGGTGAATTGTTCATAGATGTTGTCTTCGGATATCGCTCGGATCTGCGTACCCATGAAAATTCCGAAGACCAGCAGAATAAAAACACTCGCCAGGGAGATTTTCTGTTTGAACATGGTGCTTCTCTATCTGAAATGGGGAAGTGCGAAAATGTCTTGTCCGCTTACATGGTAGCAAAAGTCACTGTTGAAATCAATGCGCAACGGCGCGGCCATGGAGGGCAGTCTAAGACGGCTATCAGTAATAACTTGCTCCGGAGCGCGATGGTTCCGCTATGGGACTTCACCCGGCATTTCTGACCAGGCGTATGCCGATGTCGATGCTGTCGTACTTCGGTTCGAGCATGGAACGAAAACTGGAACGACACCCGTACTGATAGACAAACCATGAACCACCGCGGCAGACGCGCTGTGTCCCACCGGCAGGACCATGCGGATTGTTGTTTACACCCTGCGCATAATAATTCTGGCTGTACCAGTCCCAGCACCACTCGAATACGTTTCCGTGCATGTCATAAAGCCCAAAGTCGTTTGGTGCGAGCTTCCCGCGCTCATGAGTATGACCGTCAGCATTCCCGGAAAACCATCCACAGGACTGCAGGTCCTCAAGCGTCGAACCCGTATAGAAATCCGTGGTCGTGCCGGCACGACAGGCATATTCCCACTCAGCTTCCGTAGGCAAACGGTAACCGTTCGCGTCGAAGTTCGCCTTGACGGCACCATCAATATCAGAGTAAACCGGCGTCAGTCCATCTCGCTCAGAAAGCGCGTTGCAGAAGCGCAGCGCATCCGCAAATTTCACCTTCTCAACGGGATTGTTGTCGCCCTTATTGCTGCTGGGATTTTCACCCATGACATCCGAATACAGCTTCTGTGACACCTCGAATTTACTCATGCTGAACGCGTTGATTAAAACCTCCCGGGCTGGGCGCTCATTGATCTCATGCGAAGCACTGGGATCCCCCATAGTAAAGCTTCCAGCGGGAATGTTGACCATTTCAAGCGACGCACTCGGGTCACCACCGCCATCATCATCGTCGCATGCGCCCAGAACGAGGACACTGAGCAGAAGAACAGCCAGCGTGACAGGAAATCTTGAAAACATACTTTTCACCTGCAGACGAGATTGAACAACTCCATATAAAATATGCCGCCAGGCGAACTGAATTCCAAGCCTCAGCGCACTGCTTCCCATTCCTCAGCGCACTGCTTCCCATTCCTCAGCGCACTGCTTCCCATTCCTCACTTGAGGACTTATTCCGGAAAATCACCGCCAGCGCATTTCTCGTCCAGCCCCACAAAATGTGCAGGTAACCATACTTACGGAAGCGCCTGGGGGATTCATAGATCACCGTATGCGGCATCATGACGACTTTCCCTTTTTTCCGCACACGGCGAAACAGGTCGTAATCCTCGCCCGCGACCATCGAGGCGTTATAGCCGCCGATGCTTCGGAACATTTCCCTGCGCAGCACCTGGCATTCTCCCCTCCCCATTCCCTCGCCGATGGCGTTGAGAAAGCGCACGTAATGATTGTGCCAGAAATGGAACATGCGGTCCGAGAGGATCTCCTCTTCGGGAAACACCCTCACCACTGCCGTGACACCGCTGACAGTATCACGCTGCAGACAGCTTTCGATATCCCGGAAAAAGGAGGACACATCACTGATACGGATGTCGGCGTTGATGAAAACGAGGATGTCGCCCCGGGCAACCTCCGCACCGCGATTCCTTCCTTCGGCAATGGTCTGCCGGTGATCGCCCTCATGCTCAACGACGACGGCTCCATGCTCCCGCGCGATCTGTGTGCTCGCATCCTTGCTGCCCCCGTCACTGATGATGATTTCCACATCATGTGCGCGGCACAGTTCTGCGGGGAACTGCGCAAGAATCTGCGGCAGCAGTTTTTCTTCGTCAAGCGTCGGGATGATTATTGAAATCACGTAGTGCAGCGGCTGGTTTAGAAATAAATACCGTAAGCGATGTAATTGGGTGAGATGCGTATTGCGGGCGAGGGAAAATGAATAAAATTCAACGCCTCCTTCAATGTGTGCAGCAGCCAGGAATCTCCGGGGATGATCTCGCGCATGTCATAATCAAGCGCGATGATGACATTACGCTGCAGGTTCTCATACCCCTGCTCCGTATGCATGTTGCGAATGGAGATTCCAACTGCAATTCCCAGCCACGACGGCCAGTAATCCTGCCAGGAAGGAGGCAGCAGCTCATACATGTGGATACCCATCCAGTACGTCTGTCCCTCGTAGTCATCGATGGCGTTCCCCTTGTGCGTCCCATTGATGAAGGCATCGGACGGCCAGTAGGTGAACTTTGGCTGGAAACTCGAGAGATACGGCACGTAGTGCTGCAGCACAGGCCAGGCGGCACCGGCAACATCGGCGTAGGCGTCACCCGGACTGAATCCCCAACCCGTGGCAAAGCCGTCTTCAAATTCCACATACAGTTCAAAGAGCGAGCCAAGTGCAAAGCCGCCCCAGACAGCGGTTTCCTGCGAGGCGCCCGACCAGACCATTGACTTCTGTCCCAGCCACGACCCGAATGCCCCGCCATAAAAATGTCCCGCCTTGTCAACGTTCAAGGCGTAATCCGGATCGTTGACAAAATGAAACGGCCCACGTTGTCCCTGCCACCACGCATTCTGCTGATAGATATGAATCCCTGTCACCGTCGCGCCCAGCACCCCCCCGACGATTGCGAGATTCTCCCACTGCCAGTGTGTTTCATGAGGATCGTATCCCTCAAACGGAACCGGGGTATAAACACTGTCCTGCTGCGCCGCCACTGGGCGGAACAGAAAGAGGAAAACAAAAGCGGAGAGACAGAGCACACGCAGGGAAGGCAGACGGGACACGGACGAAATCCTCATTCACTGGAGAAATCAGCCAATCGAATAAAATACGACCACCGACTGCGCTGAACAAGTCAGCGATTCGTTCCCCCTGGCACCGGATTCCCGCACTTCAGCAATGCCGGGAAAATCCCTATGTTGCTATGACAGAAGCACACATATCTCCCATGCAGTCACAGAAAAAAAATATTTTCGGCCTCACCCTCCGCCAGCTCGAAGAAGAGATGACGTCTGCCGGTCAGCCGCGCTTTCGTGCCGAGCAGCTGTTCTACTGGCTCTATAACCGGGGCGTCGAAACTTTCAGCGCATGCGGCAACATGCCGAAGGCCCTGCGCAGCGAACTCGAGCAAAACTACCGTATCGCACATCCGACGCTCGTCCGCGAACAGCAGAGCGAAGACGGAACCCGGAAGTTTCTCTTCGCGCTCGACGACGGCAGGAATGTCGAAACCGTGCTGATTCCCTCCGAGAGTGAGGATGAAGGGGAACCCAGGCGCCTCACCATCTGTGTGTCGACGCAGGTGGGGTGTCCGCTCGACTGCAAGTTCTGCGCCACAGCTTCGATGAAACTCAAGCGCAACCTCCACCCCGGCGAGATCTTCGGGCAGTATCTCGCCGTGCAGAAGCATTCCGCACGGCGCATCACCAACCTGGTGTTCATGGGTATGGGCGAGCCCATGCTGAACTACGATCACGTCATGCACAGCGTTGAAATCATGACGCATGAGAAAACCGAAGGTATCGCGACAAGTCATATGACATTGTCGACAGCCGGACTCGCGGATCGCATCAGACAGCTGGCCGATGAGAATCGGAAAATCAAGCTGGCCATTTCACTGCATGCGACGACGGATGAACTGCGTCTCCGGTTGATGCCCATCAACAAAAAATTCCCTCTCTCCGAACTGCTCGACGCAGCAGAATATTATTACCGGAAAACGCGAAGGCGCATTACGTACGAGTACATACTCTTTGACGGACTCAATGACGGTCCCGAGGATGTCAGGCGACTGGTCAAGCTCACACGCCGCGTGCCGAGCAAGGTCAACATCATCCCCTTTCATCAGATCAGCACAGCGTATCCCGACGGCATGCCGCTCACGCTTGCGTCACCATCCCGTGAACACATCGAGCGTTTCGCCGCTGCACTGCGCAAGGAGGATGTAACCGTCATGCTGCGTTCGAGTTCGGGAAAAGACATCGACGCAGCCTGCGGCCAGCTGGCCGTCAGGCATACGACAAAACAGACGGAGAACCTCTGATTTGTTCACGTAAGGAAAATCCTTACTTTATTTTATCCGTTCGCTAGACAGAACTTACATCCAGTATCCCTTCCAATCTCGAGGACTACATGCGGCTTCTGATTTTCGGCCCTCCCGGGGCCGGCAAAGGAACACAGGCGCAGTTCATTTCCACGCATTTCAACATTCCGCACATCTCGACCGGAGATATTTTCCGGGAAAACATCCGCAACGGAACGCCACTCGGCATCGAAGCCAAGCGCTACTCCGAGGCAGGCGACCTTGTTCCTGACAGCGTGACGAATGCGATGGTCAAGGAGCGGCTCGAGAAGCCGGATACAGCGGCAGGGTTTCTGCTCGACGGCTATCCACGCACTCCGGCACAGGCGGAGGCACTCGACTCCTTCCTTCCTGACGGAGCAACCCTCGATGCGGTGCTGAACATGATTGTTCCGGAAGAGGAACTGCTTGAGCGTCTCGGAAAGCGCGGTCGCTCCGACGATTCGCTTGACACCATTCGCCACCGCCTCCATATCTACCATGAAACAACAGAGCCGCTCGCGGAGTATTACCGCGGAAAAGGTCTGCTCGTCGACATTCAGGGTGTGGGCGATATCACGGACATCACCGGGCAGATCATCACGGCTGTCGAACATCGTGTGTAAGACCTGATATGCATATTCGCAGAATGAACACTGTTGCGGCGGCGCTATTTTTGACCGCCGCATTTTTATTCCCATCTGCCGTCACGCTGCGTGCGCAGTCACTGAGTGACCTCGTCGAGCAACTGGGCGTCGAGGAACTTGCGCGCGACTACCTGCGTCCCGGTGTCGATGCCATCGGCTACACCATCAACAGTGGGTATGCGCATACCGCACGCGTCGATACGGCCTTTCACATCTGGGCCGGTGCAAAAGCGATCTTCACGTTTATTCCCGAGCAGCAGCAGACCTTCGTTGGCGTGTTGCCGGAGGCGCTGGTTTCGGCAGGCTATCCCGATCATGTGACAACCGCCACCGTCGTCGGCAACAAGGGGGCGGTACTGCAATCCAATCAGTCTTCGGCACCGGACATCGTGCTCCCGGATGGGACCGGGCTGCGACAGACAGCACTTCTGCTTCCGCAGGTCAGCTTCGGTCCCGTTCTCGGTACCGATATCATACTCCGCGGCCTGCCGCCCGCTACCTTCGACACGGAAATCGGGAAAGTATCGTTTTACGGTGCCGCGCTGAAACATGAACTGACCCACTGGTATGACTCGCCCGTCCAGGTTGCCGTTCTGGCCGGCTACCAGCAATTTGAAATCGGAGACGCGGTACAGGGAAACAGCCTGAACGGCATGCTGCTGGTCAGCAGGGACTTCGCTGCGATCACGCTGTTCGCCGGACTCGGGTACGAAGCATACGCCATCGATGTGAGTTACACGTACACTCCCGTGCAGACGGGACAGCAGCCCGAGGACATCACGCTGGAATTCCGCAGACGGAATCTGCGTTTCAGTTTCGGTGGAGCAATTACGCTGCTCCCATTGCTTGATATCACTGCCGGTTATAGTTTGGGCGAAATGGACAACCTCTCAATCGGAATAGGACTCTCCTTATGAAAGGACGCATCATGCTTCGGAGCCTCGCACTCCCCATCCTGCTCCTCATGTTTACCGCCAGTGCGAGCGCACAGGTGGAAATCGATACCAAGGCACTGCTCGAGGACTATTCCCGTGAACTTTTCGAGGCCAATGCCAAGGGCTTCATGAGTCCGCTCGTCATCGTGTCCAACGTCGGCGCGAACGATGCGTTTTACAACAGCGCCTATGTGCCGAAGGAAAACGTGTTCTACTTCGACATTTCCGTCAGAAGTATGTACGCAACTGTGATCGACGAGGAGCGCACCTTCATCGGACGGCTTCCGCTTGAGAATGCCGAGAATCCCTATCCAATCCTTTCCGAAGAATGGCAGCGTGTCCTGCAGTTGAACTATTTCAAAACACAGCTGCGCGGTGCTGTCGCGGCGGGTGAGCTGCAGCCCGAGGTGGAAACAGCCACCGTCTTCGGAGGAAAGGGTGCCGGTTTCAATGTGCCGAAGGAATATCTGCTCGAGAACGTTGCCGGCATCGACAGTGCCACACTGGCGGGACTGCCGAGCCAGCTCCCTCTTACGGACGGTACGAACCAGGATTTCGTCCTTGCCGCCGTGCCGCAGCTTACCATCGGCTCCTACTACAGCACTGAACTGCTTCTGCGCTACGTTCCGCCTGTCGTTTTCGATGAGAACGTCGGAAAATTCAGCTTCTTCGGTGTCGCCGTCAAACACGCGTTTACCAACTGGATTGAGAATCCCCCCTTCAATGCGGCGGTTCAGGTCGCATTTCAGACAAGCTCCATTACCAATGAAGTCGGCATCACCAAGGCCAAGCTCGAGGCCGACACCGACCTTTTTGCGGTCAACCTGCATGCAAGCCGGCGCTTTTTCCACTGGCTCGAGCCCTATGTGGGCATCAGCTATGAGACATTGAATTCCGAAGGCAGCTATACCTTCACCCTTCCGCAGAACATCAAGGATGAAATCGGCTACGATATTGATCCGCAGACCGTGCCGGTTTCCCTGAGCGACGACGCGGTCAAGGCCACGATCGGTGTGACCGGGCATCTTGGTCCGATGCAGCTCTTCGCGAGCACGGGAATTGCCAAGCATCTCATTTTCAGTGGTGGAATCGCCTACCGTTTCGCCCCGTAATTTTCATGCATCCCGCATCCGCAGCGGATGTGGCGATCAGGATGCAAATTCGTCCTTCCCCCTGCCGCGCCGTTCCTGCAACATGCGTGCGCGCACTCGCAAATCCACGTCCCTGTCGTGTTCGTCGACGATTTCTCCGACGAGCTGTTCAAGAATATCCTCCAGCGTAATCACCCCCGCCATCCCGCCATGCTCGTCGACCACGATGGCAAGATGCTCACGGTTTTTCAGGAAATCGCTGAGTATGACATTAAGCCGGGCGGTATCGGGCACATAGTGGACTTCCACCGCGAATTCGGACATCCGCCGCTGCCCTTTCCCTTTCGCAAGTGCCGCAAGGAGGTCCCTGATATGCGCGAGTCCAAGGATATCGTCCATATCCTCCCCGAAGATCGGTATACGGCTGACGGAGGCTTTGAACAGTTCGTGCCGGACTTCATCCAACGTCTCATCCGCACGCAATGCGAAGACCACTGTGCGCGGTGTCATGATATCCCGGGCCATGATGTCATCGAGCTGGAAGACGTGCCTGATCAGCTTGTTCTCCATGTCGAGAATGTTGCCGTCGCGATGGCTGAGGCGTGCCAGCACGGTAATCTCGTCCTCGCTCAGCTGCCGTGAGGCATCCTCGGATCCCCCGACGGGGCGTGTCATGAGATTGATGATGAGAACGAACGGATAGAAAAGAATGCGCAGGACGGTGACGATCACGGCCGTGTGGCGGGCATAGCTGGCGGCGTTGCGCTCACCAATGGTTTTCGGTACCACCTCGCCAAGGAGGATGATGACAAATGTCAGGATCGCAGAAAACACGCCTACCCAAAGGTCCCCGAACACGTCCACGGCGAGCGCTCCCACGATGATGGAGCCCGCAATATTGCTCAGGTTGTTGAGAATCACGATGGCAACGATGCTGTCCCGAATATTCTCCTTGTTCGCGCGCAACCGGAGCGCCCCGCGCTCCCCCTTCTCCACCATCTGCTCTATCTGTATGGCAGTGACGGAAAACAAGGCCGCTTCCATGCTCGAAGCAAGGAAAGACAGGGCAAGGATACCAACACTGATCAGGAGTAACGCAACCATGTCCGAATCTATCTCAATACTCCCTCAAACACAACAAAGTGCCTCACAATCGGCAATACAGCCTTGAGGACGCCCTGCGCAACCCACCCGGATTCCGCAGCATGCCCCCCTCCGCGGAGGCGTTCCCGTACCTTGTTTACCCCTGTGATCTTTTGTAGCTTTCATGTTTGTATCGCTTCCACACACCTTAGCATCAAGGACGCATAATGGCGGAAGACAAGGGACATATTCTCTGGGTCGACGATGAAGTGGAACTTCTCCGGCCTCATATCCTTCACCTCGAACAGCGTGGCTACCGTCTGAGTACCGTTACCAACGGTGAGGACGCGCTGGATTTTGTCCGGAATGAGCCGGTTGACCTGATTCTGCTCGACGAATCGATGCCCGGCATGGGCGGACTCGAAACGCTGTCGGAGCTCAAAGCCATGCAACCGGATATCCCCGTCGTCATGGTGACGAAAAACGAGGAAGAGGCGCTGATGGAAGAGGCCATCGGCGAGCAGATCAGCGATTACCTCACAAAACCGGTGAATCCAAGTCAGATTCTGCTCGTCGCCAAAAAAGTGCTGCAGGGGAAACGTATCGTTGGCGACCGCACGGCACAGTATTACATCCGCGAGTTCAACGATGTGTCAATGAAACTGCAGGGTCCGCTCGACCTTGAAGAGTGGATGGAGATTTACAAGAAACTTGTGGAATGGGAAATCGAACTCGATCAGCATCCGCGTCTGGGATTGCAGCAGACCATGGCGGATCAGCGGAAGGAATGCAACCAGGAATTCTGCAAGTTCGTCGAGCGTCATTACCGCGACTGGCTTGAGGACGACGATGTCACCCTCTCACCCCAGGTAGTGGATCGCTTTCTTCTCCCGCATCTCGAAAGCAAGGGGCCGGTGTTCTTCTTCGTAATCGACTGCATGCGTTACGACCAGTGGCTGATCATGGAACAACACCTGCGCGATCTTTACACTATCGAGAAAGAATTCTACATGGGAATTCTTCCGACGGCGACACCGTACGCGCGCAATGCGATTTTCAGCGGGTACTATCCTTCCGAAATTGAACGGGTGTTCCCGGATCTCTGGGCCTCGAAGGATGACGATGATTATTCAATGAACAAGTACGAGAAGGAATTCCTCGAGAAGCTTCTCGAGCGCCGCCGCATCAAACTGCGCAATGACCTGAAATACATCAAAATCATCGATCCCGAGTTCGGGAAGCAGATGGTGGGCAACATCGCGTCGTTCGTGAAAAACCACCTCACTGCAATCGTCGTGAATTTTGTTGACATGCTGGCGCATTCACGTTCCGATTACCCCATCCTGAAAGAGATTGCGCCGGACGAATCGGCCTACCGCTCCCTTACCAACACCTGGTTCACGCATTCGTCGCTCTACAACATGTTCCAGCAGATCGCGAAGACGCCCAACGCGACCATCGTCGTGACAACGGATCATGGCAGTGTGCGCTGTATGCGCGGGAGCAAGGTACTCGGCGACAGGGAAACCTCAACGAATCTGCGTTACAAATACGGGCGGAATGTCAAGGCCGACACCAAGCACGCGATGTACATCCGCAATCCTGAAGAGTACAAACTGCCAAAGCGCGGCGTAACGGTGAACTACGTCATCGCCAAGGAAGATTATTACTTCGTCTATCCGACAGAGTACAACAAATATCTCTCGTATTACCGCGACAGCTTCCAGCATGGCGGCATGTCGCTAGAAGAACTCATTCTCCCCGTCATCACCATGAAGGCGAAGGCCTGAACCGTGTCCGACGAAGTGCATGAGACATACAGCGTGGAGGAAACGCGTGCCCTGGGACGCCGTTTCGCTTCGACCCTGCCGGCGTCGGCGCTCGTTGCGTTCTGTGGTGATCTCGGCTCGGGAAAGACTGCGTTCATTCAGGGCGTATGTGATTATTTCGATTGTGCGGGACAGGTGAGCAGTCCTACCTTCACCATCGTCAACGAGTACTCCGGATCGCGCAGCGTGCGGCATTGCGATCTCTATCGCCTTGATGCGGTTGAGGACATGCTGGAAATCGGACTCGATGCGCTGTTCTCTGAAGATGGGATCATTCTCGTCGAATGGGCTGAGCGTGCGCTGCCCCTGCTGCCACTTCCCCGCTTTGAAGTTGCGGCAGCCCACGGCGATTCAGAATCCCATCGCTCCTACCGCATTCATCGGCTCGAGCATGGGGGCAAGAGCATCCTCAGCGCACCGCAGCAGATGTTCCAGAGGTCCGCTTGATACTCGGCATCGATACCGCAGCGCAGACGCTCGGCGTCGCACTGGCAGAGACCGGAAGCATCGTCGCCCGCAAATCGATAGACATACCGAATGCGCACGACGCAATGCTCGCCCCAGTCATACAGGAACTGCTGAAGGAAAACGGGCTGCAGGCCGCTGATCTTTCCACCGTCGCTGTGGCATCGGGACCAGGTTCGTTTACCGGACTGCGGATCGGTATGGCCATGGCAAAAGGCTTCGCATTCTCGCTTGCGATACCGCTCATCGCTGTCCCGACCATGGACGCGATCGCCTTCGCTGTCCGTCGCCAGAGGAATGTCGAGCACGACTCGCAACTGCTTGTCGCACTCGACGCGCGCAGAGAGCGCGTGTACCATGCAGCATACCGGTCCGAAGGGGACGCATGGACAAGAATTTCGGGCCCGGCCCTCTCCGCAATTGACGACCTGAAAGCACCGCATGCAGCACCGCTGTTGCTTGCCGGCGATGCAGCACAGACACTGGCGGAACGGTTCTCCCGTGGCACAGTGTTATCTGTCGCCTGCGCAACGGCGGAAGACATCGTCCTGCTCGGTACCGAAATGTTAGCGGCGGGACAATCCGCCGACCCTGAAACCTGCGAACCGCTGTACCTGCAGGACTTTATTGTAAAACAGGCAAAAAATCCCCTGTTTACAGCAACGGAAAAGGAATAGCACGGAGCTTCCATCATGGCGTGGTTTAAACGCAGCAAATCCAACATAGAAACTTCAGGCCGTAAGCGCGACGTACCGGACGGATCGTGGGTGAAATGCAATCATTGCAGTGAAATGATGCATCAGAAACAGCTCGAGGCTGCCCTCTACACCTGCATTCACTGCGGTGCTTCCTTTCGTGTCGGCAGTTCCCAGTACCTGGAAATCATCCTCGACAAGGGGAGCTTCAAGGAATATGACCGCAAGATGCGGGCGACCGATCCCCTCGAATTCACCGACAGCAAGCCCTATGCAGATCGTGTCGAAGCAACGATAAAGAAAAGTGGTCTGCAGGACGCCATGCGCAGCGGACTCGGAAAAATCCACGGCCGCACGGTTTCCATCGCGGTGATGGATTTCGGATTCATCGGCGGGAGCATGGGTTCTGTTGTCGGCGAGAAGATCGCGCGAGCGATCGACCGCGCGATCAAACAGAAATGTCCCCTCATCATCGTGTCCTCCAGCGGCGGCGCGCGTATGATGGAAGGTGCCTATTCCCTGATGCAGATGGCGAAAACCAGCGCACGGCTCTCATTGCTGCACGATGCCGGCCTGCCGTACATATCCATCCTGCTCGATCCGACGACAGGCGGCGTCACCGCCAGTTTCGCAATGCTGGGCGATATCATCCTGGCCGAACCCAAGGCGCTGATCGGTTTCGCAGGTCCCCGTGTGATCAAGCAGACCATCGGACGCGATCTTCCCGAAGGCTTTCAGCGTGCCGAATTTCTGCTTGATAAAGGCTTTCTTGACAAGGTTGTGCCGCGCGCGGATATGCGCGATACACTCGGCACCCTCCTCGAACACATGCATAACGTCTGATCGGACGCGCTGTGATACTTATCAATTCCATTGCATCGATGCAGGAGACTGCAGACCGTCTCCGCGCCGAAGGCAAACGCATCGCATTTGTGCCCACGATGGGCTATCTGCACGAGGGGCATCTTGACCTGCTGCGCCTGGCCCGTCAGCACGGCGATATTGTCGTGATGTCCATTTTTGTCAATCCCACACAATTCGCGGAAGGTGAAGATCTCGAACGCTACCCGCGAGACCTCGCGCGTGACAGAGAGCTCGCGGAAGCCGCGGGATGCGACATCATTTTCACTCCCACCGCCGGTGAGATGTACCCTGAGAACGACAGCAGCTGGGTCAACGTCGACCGGCTCGGAGCAACTCTTGAAGGTGCCCATCGTCCGACACATTTTCGCGGCGTTACCACCGTGGTCAGCAAACTGTTTCATATCGTGCGACCCCACGCCGCCGTTTTCGGCCAGAAAGACGCTCAGCAGGCCGCCATCATCCGCCGGATGACAACCGACCTCCATTTCGGCATCGAGATCGTCGTCGCCCCCATCCGCAGGGAACCGGATGGACTGGCAATGAGTTCGAGAAACACGTATCTTTCGGATCAGGAACGATTGGAAGCTCTCGCGCTTTCCCGTTCCCTCCGCAGCGCGGAAGCGATGTTTTTACGCGGCGAACGCCACACAGAAACCCTTCGCAACGCTGTGGAAGAGGAGATTATGGGCAGTGGTGTCACGCTCGATTACGTCGAAGTCGTCGATCCGGCGACCTTCCTTCCCATCGAAGGCCGTATCGAAACAACAGCCCTGATAGCCATTGCCGGTCGTGTCGGAAAGACACGATTGATTGACAACATCTTACTCGGAAAGCAGGCGACGCAGCAATGAAGCGCATCATGTTCAAATCCAAGATTCACCGTGCACGTGTCACACAGGCGGAGCTGTACTACGAAGGCAGCATCACCATCGACCGTGACCTCATGGCGCAGGCGGATATTCTCGAATACGAGAAGGTTCAGGTGGTGAATGTGAACAATGGTCAACGCTTCGAAACCTATGCACTCAAGGGTGAAGCCGGAAGTGGAACGATATGCCTGAACGGCGCAGCCGCACGGCTTGGCCACGTCGGAGACGAAGTCATCATTATTACCTATGCCGAATATGAAGACAGCGAACTCAGCGGCCATAAACCTTCCATCATTCTCGTCGACGAGCACAACAACGTAAAGCAGATCCTGTGAGCACCGTCAGCACCGGGAACGGATGTCACATGGGGGTCCCACACATCCCTCGTACCTTCCTGTCAAGTCATCTCAAGATCATCGTATGAATACACCCTCTCTTGCCGCAGTAATCATGGCAGCCGGGCAGGGCAAGCGCATGAAAAACCCCGATAAGGCCAAGGTCATGCACGAGCTTGCCGGTGTGCCTCTTGTCGAGCATGTTGTCCGCCTGGCAAAAGACCTCGGCGCCCAGCGCATCATCGTCATTGTCGGTCATCAGCGCCAGCAGGTAATGGATTATCTTTCAGGCCTCGATCCGGACATCGAGTTCGCCGTGCAGGCAGAACAGCTGGGTACCGGACACGCCGTACGGATGGCGGAGCCCCTGCTCGCTGACTTTGAAGGCGATGTCATGATCCTCTCGGGGGACGCTCCCATGACAAGACGTGAGACCATGCAGGCTGCGCTCGATAAGCACCATGAGGCCGCCTCAGCGGTGACCGTACTCACGGCAATGCTTCCCGATCCCACCGGGTACGGCCGTGTCATACGTGGCAGCGATGGGGAAATTCTGCGTATCGTCGAACACAAGGACGCAAGCGAGGAAGAGCGCGCGGTGCGGGAAATCAACAGCGGGATATATGTCTTTCAGAAAAGCCCCCTCTTCGATGCCCTGGCCCGTGTGACGAACGACAACGCACAGGGCGAATATTACCTCCCGGACGTCTTTGAGATTTTCCAGAATGAGCAGCGTACGATGATTCCGCATGTGGTCGAGAGTTTTGACGAGATTCGCGGAGTCAATACTGTTGAACAGCTTTCTGAGCTGGCATCAATATTCGCATCGCGCAAGCCGTAACCGTTTGCGTATATTCACGTAAGTAATTCATATCCACACCATCAAAGCACAACCGGACAGCGAGAAATGGCTACCCGTTACAACATTCATCCCGATAATCCCCAGCTGCGCCTCATCGACACGGTAGTCGATCAGCTCCAGCGTGGTGCGGTGATGCTGTATCCCACGGACACCGTCTACGCCATTGGCTGCGACATTCGCAACAAAGCGGGACAGGAACGCATTCGCAAAATGCGGAATCTGCCAGAAGCCAAACCGCTCACCTTCGTCGCAGCGGATATCTCCCAGATCTCAGACTACGCCAAGATTTCCGACACCACCTATCAGATCATACGGCAGCTCGTGCCCGGACCGTACACACTTCTGCTGCCGGCGACGAAAATGGTGCCGAACCTCGTGCTCAATTCCCGCCGCAAAGTGACAGGTATCCGGGTGCCGGACCATTTCCTCTGCCAGATGCTGATCGCCGAACTCGGCAATCCTCTGATTTCCATGTCCGCCAAGTTGCCCGATTGGGAAGAACCGGATACCAATGAAGGCCTGTTCGATCTGTTCGATCCTTTCGTCGACATCATTATTGAAGTCGATGCAAAGTACCGGTCCCCTTTCGGTGATCGCCTTTCAACCATGATCGACTTCACGGAAGAAGTTCCGGAGATCACCCGTGAGGGACTGGGCATCGAACTCGCACAGAAAATCATCTGAGACTGTCGTCCCGTACGTATACATCGCAAAACGTCCCCGCAGCGCGGGGACGTTTTCATTTCCATTCAGGTACAGACTTTGCCGATGTGCTTTCAGGACGCTGCTTGTCCTGCGGTCTCATCCTTCCCTCTCTGCTTGACAAAATAGGTGACATAGAGAATGACTTCGAAGAATGTCACCAGTATCAGCGAAATGGTATCGTTGTCGAGCCAGGTGCCAAATCCCTTCTCCGGGAAGAGAAAACGCACGATGAAACCGGCCATGGTCCAGCCCACCGAGAAAATAATGGCAACGAAAGCCAGCGACATGAAGGCGTCTACCAGCTTGTGTTCCACATACCCTTTGCTGAAGGCGTATACGGCTCCGATGATATGCAGATAGAAAACGATGATGGCGATCATGTCAGTATGCGTCCTTGCCGAATAAAATGGCGTATACGGTTTTGAAGATAATGCGAAGGTCAAGTTTGAGCGACCAGTTTTCAATATAGTAAAGGTCGAATTTCGTGCGTTCTGCAATCGGGACTTCCCCACGCAGACCGTTGACCTGTGCCCAGCCCGTGAGCCCGGTCTTGAGACGATGGCGCTCGAGGTATTTGGGTACATACTGCTGAAACTGACGGACGAACTCCGGGCGCTCAGGGCGCGGACCGACGACGCTCATCTCTCCGCGCAGAACATTGATGAACTGCGGAATTTCATCCAGGCTTAGACGCCTGAGCAATTTCCCGATGCGCGTGACGCGTGGGTCACCACGCTTCGTCCATGTCGGACCGGTTTCCTGCTCCGCATTGACTTTCATGGTGCGAAATTTCAGCAGTTCGAACTCCTCTCCTTCGAGTCCGACTCGCACCTGCCGGTAAAATATGGGTCGTCCCGACTCAATCCAGATGATCAGGAAAATCAACGCCGCGAACGGGGAGAATAACAGCAGCACGAGCAGGCTGAAAGCGATATCGAACAGCCTTTTCAGGATGCGTGCCCAGGTCGTCATCGGCAGGTCCTTCACACCGAGAAGTGGATTGCCGAGAAATTCACCGAGCCGAAGACGCGTTGGAGTGATACCGATCACATCCGGCTGCAGCAGAATCTGCACCGTCTTTCCTTCGAGCATGGAAAACAGCTGCGCAAGTTCGTTGTTTTCACCGACCGAGAGACAGACGAGAATACTCTCAATACGCTGCTCTTCAACCACGCGAACAATATTCTCAATACTGCCGAGACGCGGCGTGGCAACACTCTCAATCCGTTCATCCTCATGCGAAAGATACCCCATCAGGCGGTAGCCGTTTGCAGGCTGATGCTGCATCTTGAGTGCGAGGTCCTGTGCCATCTTGTTCGTACCGACAATGAGTACGTTCCGCAGTTCCCTGCCCTTCGCGTACAGTCTTTTCTCATACGAAAGCACGAGAACACGCCCGAGGAAAATCAGCGCGATCGAGAGTCCCCAGATAAACACGAACACAATACGGGAATACGAAAACTCACGATAGAAAAATGCGAGGCTGAGCACTACCAGCATCCCGATGCTGACGTAACGGATGACCTGGAAAAGTTCGAGGCTCATATCCACATCGCGCCGTGCGCGGTACACCCGGCGTCCACTGAACATCAGCAGCCAGATCGGCGTGATAACCAGTCCCCCGATCAGGTATGCGCTCACAGGCGGAAAACCTTTGGTCACGGGAATAAAGTTGACGAGAGGACTCTCGAAACGAATCAGGTAGGCCAGGTAAAAGGATGCGAGAATGGCCGCGCTGTCTGAGAGCACGGCCATCAGGGGAATGAGGAAGTCGTTTCGGCGCGGTTTCGCCATGGGATGCGGCTGCTAGAATTCGACCCGGAGATTTACTGTCGGCAGGATCGGGAGCATGTCGATGCGATCGCCTGACGTGCGGTCATAGTAGAACATGTTGTTGCGGTCATACACGTTGAGCACGCTTGCTTCCGCAACCAGCTTGATGAATTCGAACTGGAAGGCTTTTGACACGCTGACATCCATGCGGTGGTACGAAGGCAGACGGCCCGAGTTTTTGGGACCAAGCATGGTGTAGGGCTGACCGCTTTCACCGATATACCCCTTACCGTCGAAGAGTCCACCGAACTGCAGCCTGTCGTAAAAGCCGATGATCTGGGAGAACGGAAGTCCGGAGCCGTATTCCCAACGCACATTGACATCCCAGCCTTCCGCCGGCTTCCAACCCGCGATGATGTTGAGATTGTGCCGACGGTCATAACGCGGACTGTAGGTGAACGTGCCGATACTGCGGTTGGTGTACCCGAGCGAATAGGAAAGCAGTCCGTAATACTTCGGGTGACGCTCCTCGAGGAAAAATTCGAATCCATAGGATTCTCCTTCCGCTCGCGTAAAATCAGGATCGTCGGCATCGACCTTGTCGCGGTTGTAATCGACAAGGTTCTTCATGTCCTTGTAGTACGCCTGCACGTTGAAGTTCAACCCCGGCACACCGGGAATATCACCGTCCACGCCGACAATATAGTGATCCGCCTGCTCGGAGGGCTCGTCCTCCGGCACCGGAATCCATGTCTCGAACAGCGACACAACGTCGTCTTCATTCGTAATGGTGATGACACGCTGATGCACACGGGCGTAGCTGAGCTTGAAGGCAAGTTTCGGATTGATATCCCAGGCGAATCCGATCCTGGGTTCGAAGGCATCGGAACTGTTCGGGGAAAGCACGGAGAAGAGATCGGAGCGCACTCCCAGTTCGAGGGAGAACGGCCGGAACTGCTTGATTTTGTACTTGAACCATATACCCGTTTCGCTGCTCTTCTTCACCTCATCGCGCTGATAATTCGCGGAGTTGACGAAGCTGTAGTGGTACTCTGGAAGCCGGAACATGAAGCCCGCGCCGTACTGGTCACCGTTGTCGCGGAAATACGTGACGGACCCGTTGAAGTACACGTCATTGACCTCGGACATGCGGGGAGTGATTTGCGCGTTCGACCGGGGACGCAATTCCCCGAGGAAATTCGAGAAACTGAATGTCGTCTCGATGAGATACTTGTTCTCGAGAACCTGGAACCAGCTCATACCGTAGGCGGCGTTCTTCCACTCGTATTCCGGATCGAAGGTGGAGCCGGGCCGGATGACGTCACCACTGAAAAGGGTGTGCAGCGACAGCCGTCCGCTCTCACCGGTGGCAACGTTCATGCGTGCAATGACATCATAAAAATCGAACGGAGTGTCCTGCTGCACGAAATTCTGCAGCACCTCATCGAAAAAGCTCTTTCTTGCCGACACCATCCATGAACCATCCCAGGGCGTGGGTCCTTCGAGCAGCGCCTTGCCGCTCACCTGGCTCATGTTCAGCTTTCCGGAAAGCCGGTTCTTGTTGCCTTCTCGCGTGCGGATGTTGATCACCGACGAGAGCCTGTTGCCCCACTGCGCGGGGAAACCGCCCTTGATGATTTCCGCTTCCTTGACGGCATCTGCATCAAAGATGGAGAAGATGCCGAGAGCGTGGAAAGGATTGTAAATGGTCATACCGTCGAGGATGATCAGGTTCTGATCTCCGCCACCACCGCGTACGTAGAACTTGCTGCTGACATCGCTCGTCGAAACCACACCCGGCAGTACCGCAATGGTTCGGAAAAGATCTGCTTCCACCGCCTTGGGCACGACGGAAATCTCGGCAGCGGAAATAGGCATGGTGCTGATTTCCGTGTCATAACGAATGCGCCGCTCAGCCGTCGTTTCCACGACATCCATTTCCACGACCGATGGTGAGAGCTGAAGATCCATCGTCACGATTTTTCCCGGTTGGATCTCAAACTCCTTCGTGATCATACCGTATCCAATCAGGGTGATGCGGAAGGTCTTTTTTCCCGGGGGAATATTGCCGATGAAAAAGAACCCGTTCGCATCCGTCGCCGCACCGAGTCCTTCAGAGGGGATATAAATATTCACCAGCGAGAGCCGCTCGCCGGTCAGGGAGTCGGAGACAATTCCCTTGATGCCTCCATTCTTCTGGGCAAAGACCTGTTGGGAAAATACGATGGTGAGAATCAGGATGGTCGCAGTCGTCGCAATTCGCTTCATACAATCCAGCGTTTAATCCGGTGAATAAAATGCGGCATGGAGTAAAGAAAGGCGTTTTATCGTACCTTGCCTGATCTGCAGATCAATAGACAGCGAGCGAATGCGATACCGGTTTAGCAGGACACAGGCAGCGTTTCTCACCTCTGGCCGCGCCTCCGAAATCCGAACGGAATACCGGAGACAAGCTGAAAAATACCGAGATTCACTCAGAATGCAAACCAGGCTGAGGGCAGTATTTGCTGACCTCGATACGTCCCTGCTTGCCGCATGCATGGAAGCCTTCGCACTCGAAGCCGCGGCAATTGAAAAATGCGGGTTTGCGTCAGGATGCCTGGTCACGCGTGAAGGACTCGAGATGGCCTCATCGGCGGCGACGGCCAGACTGCATGCATCGCTCCTCCCGTCGCAGGGTGTGCTGCTCGACATTGCCTCAGGTATCGGCAGTGATGCGCTGGCCCTGACTCAGCGTGCCGATGGACTACTCTGCATAGAAGCGGATGAAGCACACGTCCGGCTGCTGCGACACAACCTTTCCGTTTCCGGATGTCGAAACGCACTCGCATTGCAGGGACTGGCGGAACACTGGCTCCCGCATTTGCGGACGGAGAAAATCTCCGGAGTCTTTGCGGATCCCGCTCGCCGGGATACCGGCCGCCGTTTCCGTGACATCGAAGAATACCAGCCCTCGCTGGACCTGTTTGATGCGCTTCCGTCTGCCACCCCCGTGGTGGTGAAGATTGCACCCGGGGCCGATGCTCCTCCCGGATGGCAGGTTGCGACGGTTGCCACAGGCAGCGCCTGTCCCGAACAACTGCTGACGCGCAACTGCGGACTCCCTTCCCGCTGTGCCCTGCATGCGGACAACGGAGAACGGTGGATTCCGGGTGACGCGCCTTCAAGGAATATCGGCGATCCGACATTTCTCATCGAGCCACATGCAGCCATCATCCGCACTGGTAGCGTGGCGCATTACCTGCGCGAGCAGCGCGCGGAAGCACTGGATCCTCAGATCGCCTACGGTTGGAGTGAAGAGCGTCCCCTGCCCTCCATCTGGCATCGCAGCTTTCATCTTTTGCGTGTCGAAGCATTCAACCGCAAGCGTCTCCGCCGCATCGCGACCGAACTGGATTTCGGTCCCACCACGGAGATCAAAAAGCGCGGTTTCCCGGAAACGCCGGAACAGCTGCGGCGTCAGCTCTCCCTGCGAGGCAGCCGCAACGGTGTGATTATCGTTACTCGTCGAGGTGATGAACACCTCATGATGTTCGCCGAGCGTATCGATTAAGCGAGAAAAGGAAAGGGCCGCCCGTGTGAGCAGCCCTTCACGAAGGAAAATATGCAGAATGTGCATAAACGCAGACGCGTTTTTATGCAGTTTCTGCATAAAAAGCACTATTTCTGCTTCAGCGCGGCATATTCCTCGAGAAAATGCATCGTTGTCGTGAGTCCCTTATTGAACTGGGATATATCCATTTTCTCATTGGGAGCATGCAGATTGTCGTCAGGCAGGCCGAAACCGAGGAGAATGGCTTCCACTCCGAGCAGGCGCTGGAAATCGGCCACGACAGGAATGGAACCACCTTCGCGGGTAAAGAAGGGATCCTTCTTGTACACCTTTCTGATCGCGGCTCCCGCTGCCTTCATACCGTCAGCGTTGATGGGCGTCAGCGCGGCATACCCGTTGTTCTCATACAGTTTGACATCCACCTTCACCGTGTCCGGCGCGATGCTCTTGATATAGTCTTTGAAGAGCTTTGCAATCTTGTCAGGATCCTGATTGGCGACAAGGCGCATCGAAACTTTCGCATGCGCGGATGCCGGCAGCACGGTTTTCACACCCGCTCCCGTGTGTCCACCCCACATGCCGTTGATTTCAAAGGTGGGACGAGCACCGGTGCGTTCGATGGTCGTATACCCCTTCTCACCGAAAGTATTGACCGCGCCGATGGATTTTGCATACATCCTGTCATCGTGCGGAATCTTTGCGAGTTCATTGCGCTCCTTACGGCTCAGGGGGACCACGTCATCGTAGAATCCTGGAATTTTCACCTTGCTGGTTTTCGGGTCCTTACACTTGACGAGAAGCTCCGACAACACCTGAATCGGATTGGCCACGCCGCCGCCGAAGGTACCGCTGTGCTGGTCGCCGTTGAGGGAGGTCACGGAAAGCTCGAGGTACGTGAGTCCACGCAGTCCGTACGTGATACTCGGCTTGGTCTTCCCGAGCATGTTCGTATCGGAAATCAGGATGGTATCACAGGTCAGCAGCTTGCGATGCTTCTTGACAAAATCCACCAGATTGATGCTACCGACCTCTTCCTCACCCTCAACGATGACTTTGATGTTGACCGGTAACTTCTTCTGTGTCTTGAGGTAAGCTTCGATCACCTTGAAGTGAATGAACACCTGTCCCTTATCATCCGCCGTACCGCGGCCGAACATTTTCCCACCGCGAATCGTCATGGTGAACGGTTCGGATTTCCATTTCTCAAGCGGCTCGACAGGCTGCACATCATAATGTCCGTACACCAGAACGGTGGGTGCTCCCTTTGCACCGAGCCATTCACCGTACACAACGGGATTCCCCTTGGTGGGATACTGTTTCACATTCTTCAATCCCGCCGCTTTCAGCTGTTTTTCCGTGAATTTGGCGGCCTTTGAGATGTCCTTCCGCCGTTCCGCATGCGCGCTGATACTCGGAATCTTGATAAACTCCGCCAACTCCTCCATGTAGCGATCCTGGTTGGCTTTGAAATACTCCGCAAGCTCTTTCATCACTATAGCTCCTGCTGGTGCACGAAATTGGGCGATTTAGACGTGAATTGAGGAATATACAAAAAATCAGTCCAGATAACAGATTCCATATTCCATATGGCAGATTGCAGATTACAGATTACAGATTACAGATTACAGATTACAAACTCGGCAGGAGCAGGGATTGCTTCCCTCGGCGTGTTCCCGGATACCTGCGCAAAGCCCGGAAGCAATCCCTGATTCTGAGTGCTACCGGAGGAACGCTGAGTATGGAAAAATGAAATGATGGAAAATGGAAATATGACATCATCCTTATGATTCCATTATTCGATCTTTCAATACTTCCATGTTCCGCAAATCAGGGATTGCTTCCGGGCGCCAGGCAAGCATCCGGGGACACGCCGTGGGAAGCAATCCCCGCTCCTGCCCAATTTGCAATCTGCCATCTGCCATCTGCCATCTGCAATCTGTAATCTGTAATCTGTAATCTGCAATCTGTAATCTGCAATCTGCCATCTGCAAATTGCCAATTCGGGGATTTGACTGCATTCGATGTACATTGCATGCATGGTATTGTTTTCAACCAACGGACTCAGTAAGACATTTCACGAGCAGCCGCTATTTACGGATGTGGCCTTCGGTATGGAGGAAGGCGAACGTGTGGGCATTATCGGGAAGAACGGCGTGGGCAAGACGACGTTGCTGCGCATCATTGCGGGCACGGAAGATGCGGATGACGGGAAGGTCGCCTTCAACAGCAAGGCCACGTTCGAATACCTTGAGCAGATGCCATCCTTTCCCGTAGAGCAGACGGTGCTTGATGCAGTACTCGATGGCAGAAGCGAGGTACGGGATCTGCTCGACAGGCATGAGCAGCTGTGCGGCCTCGTCGCGAAGTCGCACGATGCAGCGTTGCAGAAGGAACTCGATACCGTAACGGAGCGCATCGAGCATGTGCAGGGCTGGTCGCTGGAAACGGACGCACGCATCATCCTGCAGAAACTCGGTGTGCAGGAGTTTGACGCGGATGTGCGCCGACTGTCGGGCGGACAACGAAAGCGCGTCGCACTTGCGCGTGCACTGCTGCGCGATCCGGATTTGCTTATCCTCGACGAACCGACAAATCACCTGGATGCGGATTCCGTGCAGTGGCTGCAGGACCGCCTTCAGCAGTCCCCCCGCGCCCTGCTGCTGATCACCCATGACCGCTATTTTCTCGACGCCGTGGTCAATCGTATTGTGGAAATGGATCAGCAGCAGCTCATCAGTTTCCCCGGCAACTATGAGCAATACCTCGAGCGGCGCGAATCGATGATAAACGCACAGGAGGCAGAAGCCGAACGCACACGCTCGAAACTGCGGCAGGAACTTGCCTGGCTACAGCGCGGAGCGCGGGCGAGACGGAGCAAACAGAAAAGCCGCATCGACTGGATCGCGAAGATGCATGCGGCACCAAAACCGGTGCAGGAAAAACGCATCAAGATCGAAGTGGGCGACAGCTTCCTCGGCAGCAAAATCATCGACGCTGTCAATATCGCAAAGAGCATAGGCGGCAAGCTCCTTTTCGAGCATTTCACCTATCGCGCAACGGCAGGTGATCGCATCGGCATTATCGGACCCAATGGCTGCGGGAAATCCACCCTGCTCAACGTGCTCTGCGGGAACAT
This sequence comes from bacterium, assembly GCA_020444325.1. NCBI lineage: Bacteria > bacterium. The sequence continues at coordinate 321,230 of JAHLLD010000002.1, read as the reverse complement.
CGAGCCCGACGAAGGAAGTGTGAAGATCGGGAGCTCCGTACGCATCGGTTATTTCCGGCAGGAAAACACGGACTTCGATCCAAGTAAAAGTGTCATCGCCACGCTGCGTGAAGTGGCGGAGTACATCGACACGGGTGTGGGAAGAGACCGCTATCTCTCGGCGACGGATATGCTGAAAAAATTCCATTTCCCCCATAAAAAACAGGGAGCGCTGGTCGGCACTCTTTCGGGCGGAGAACGCCGCCGCCTGGCCCTGCTCATCGTGCTGATGAACAATCCGAATGTGCTCTTCCTCGACGAACCGACGAATGATTTCGATCTGCAGACGATGTCCGCTCTCGAAGAATACCTGACCAACTTCCTCGGCTTCCTCGTCATCGTCTCCCACGACAGGATGTTTCTCGACCGCACGGTCGATTACATCTATTCATTTGACGGTGAGGGACAGATTCGCCAGTATCCCGGAAATTACACTTCATATCTGGAGCGCAAGGAAGCAGAAGCACAGCAGGAAGCGGAAACGCAGGAGCGTGTGCAGAAGAACACCTCGACCAGGCAGCCCGCGGAGCCGCGTCCGATAAAAAATCCGAAGAAACTGACCTGGAAGGAAGAACGCGCCTTCGAAAAACTGGAAACCGACATCCAGTCCCTGGAGGAAGAAAAAGCGACGCTTTCAGATGAGCTGGAAAATGGCGCAGGCGGGGACTATGCCCGCCTGGCCGAAATCGGGGAGCGCATCAGGGAGATTGATGCGCGTATCGAAGAATTATCTGACAAATGGCTGGAGTTTGCCCAGCGGCTCGAAGACTGATCTTCATCCGCTCCGTAACCAACCTTACTGCATCTGCTGCTGCGCCTCACGCGCCATACGCTCGATATCGGCGAATACATCCTTACATGCAGGATCATCCTTGAAACGCTGAATCAGAGACATGTAACTACGCATGATGTAATCCGTGCGCCGCATCAAATCCGGATCGTTCAGGTAGGCATCCAGCACACGCTGGAATTCCTGGCTACCCTGATAGTTCGCATCAATCTTCCCGGCGAACTCCGCATCGATCTGCTGCATCTCGATGGCGAAATCATTCTGCAGCGCGATGTATTTGCGAAGGGACTTTGCGGCGTCACTTCCCTTCTTGATATCGTTGGCAGCATCGGCCCATTTCTCCAGCGCGTCGTAGTACGGGACCTGGATACTTACCGTTCTCCGGAAGATCTGCCGCTCAACAGTACTGAGCTTGCTCAGATCGGGCAGATCCTCATCCGGAATATTCTCCGCAGGGGCGAGCGCATCCGGAGACGGCTCCGGGACCTCGGAATCCTCCGCAAAGGGCATGCGTACGACAGGAGATTCTTCCTGCTGGGCGGACTGTTCGGTCTTATCTTTATCGCTGCCGCAGGCAGTTACCATGAGTGCGGCAATGGTCAGGACGAAATACTTTTTCACGTGTTCCTCTTCGGTAAAAAACGAGCAATCCTGAAAAGTACACTTCCCGCGACCAACAGGCAATTACAATCAAGGGGTAACATCAATCAATGGTAACACGGATTCTCACGGATCCTACGGATTTTCACGGAGATTATGGCGAGTTCTTTCTACCTTCTCCGTGCAAATCCGTAGAATCCGCGCAGATCTGTGTTCCCCTTGATTGATGTTCCCCTTGATTATTGTTCGGGGGTCAGATTGTCGATTTTTTTCGTGGCGGCCTGGAGTTCTTCTTTTTTGAAATTGCTGAGGATGTTCACGCCTGTGGCGTTTTCAATGATTTCGTTGAGGGAAATCACCGCGGAAGGGAGCTGGCCCATGAGTCCACCAACCGTTTTGCCGCTGCCGCTGTCCACCACAGAAATTTTGTCGATGTTGAGCTTGCCGACAGTACCGACCAGCTGATTGATGATTTCCGGCAGCATGTTCAGGATGAACACCTTCTCTCCGTCGCCTTCTGCCGTCTTGTACGCGCTAATCATCTGGTTGAGGATGTTCACGTTCGCGAGTCCGTTTTCAATGATCTTGGCGGCGTCGCCCTTGGCCTCTAGTTCCATGGCCTCCTTCTTCGCGCGGGCCGGTTCGATGACATCGGCGGTGAGACGCTTTTTCTGCAGTTCGATGCGTTCCTGCTCCATGGCCTGCTCGTACACAACGCGCGCCTTTTCTCCGGCGACTTCCGCTTCTTTCTCCTTGATGATCGCTTCGCGCTCGAGTTCCGCCTTCTTGATGCGGAGGTTGTTATTCTCGATCTCAACGTCCTGCTGCGCCTTGGCCTTGGTTACATTGATAGTGCGTTCGGCATTGATCTGCGCGGATTCGATTTCCTTCTTCGCATTGGCCTTGGCCACCTCGGCCCTCTGCTGCGCATCGGCTTCGGACTGCTCAGCTTCAGACTTCCTTTCGGCTTCCGCCTTACGCGCATTCGAAAGCACCTCCGCGGTTTTCCTGCGGCCGATGCTGTCGAGATATCCGGCGTCGTCGGAGACATTCTGTATTTTCAGGGTATCGAGCTGCAGTCCGAGCGCCTTCAGATCGGTATCCGCCTCTTCAATCAAACTGCCGGCGAATTTGAGGCGATCGTCGTTGACTTCTTCGGGGGTCAGTGTTGCGAGTACGCCACGCAGGTTACCCTCGAGTGTGTCCTTTGCGATTTCATGTATCTCCGCCATGGATTTCCCGAGAAAACGTTCGACGGCATTACCAAAAGTTGGCTCGCTGCTGTCGATCTTGATATTGGCGATCGCCTCCACTTTGAGTGGAATACCCCCGTTGGAATATGCGTTCATGACGCTCAGGTCGAGAGGAATGGTTTCAAGAGACATGCGCGCGGCTTTCTCGATCAGCGGCACGCGAATCGCGCGTCCCCCGCGGATGAGACGGTACCCGACCATGGAACCGTCCGAGAGTTTGCGCTTGCGTCCGGAAAGGACGATGACTTCGTTGGGATGACAGATCAGAAGCAAACGGCTGATGGCAACCATGATGACGATGATCGCGAACAGCGCGATACCGAAAATTGATACGATGAATTCTTCCATGGTGATACGTCACTCTGTGCTGTGTATGGATAGCGATGGTAAATGCAGTCAGCGTTCCTCGAGAAAATCCCCTTTGTCAACCAGGACCACATCCTTTTCCAGAGCAAGGATGAACACGCGGTCCCCCGGTCGCACTTCGTCCGCCTCGCTGGATTCGTGCAGCAGCGAAAGCAGCTCTACGATTTGCCCCGCCGCCTCGACACGCACCTTCCCGCGACGGAATTTCGTCACCGGCAGCGTCACGACCGCAACGTGCCCGATGAGGCTGGCGATATGCAGGGCGTCGCCGGATTCCGAGCCTTTGAGGTAGCGCATGAATCGATGGCCGACGACCCCGGCAAACAGTCCCATGCCGATGGAGGACCCGAGGGTAAGTCCGAACGGCATGGTGAGCCAGCTTAACACGCTCCCGGTCAAACCGAAAAACGTGGTCATGTACACCATATTGCGGAAGCTGAAAAATTCGAAGGCAGCGGACAGCGCGGAAGTCCCATGTCCCCCACTCTCAATATCCTGCACCGTGTCCACGGCCGGATGTCCCCCGTCCACTGTCATATCCGCCGGGAGGTCCCCTTCCCCGAATTCAGCCTGGAGATCGACCGCGGTATCCACGTCACCCTGGAGATCCAGCGTATGGTCCATGTCGACGTCACCATGCAGATCGATGGAGTGGTCCATATCGACATCACCCTGCAGATCCATGCCGTGATCCACGTCCGCATCCGCATCCCCTCCAGCAAAGAGCGAGATGGTCAGCAGCACGCCGCCGAAAACGAGACATGCCAGGTACAACGTTAGCATACAGTGACTCCCATGCCGGTTTGCTACTATATAAAGGGACTGTTTGCACGATGAATGTAGCAATAATCTCCGTGAATTGATATGAGAACGGCGTTAAATGCGCCAAAAAGCAGGCCGAAAACCCTCAAATATTTTTTTGGACAAAAACTTGATTTTTACTGCATTTTTCTCATAAAGTACTTAAGTTAATGGTAGTAGTCTCTTTAATTGCAACAGGTTAAGAGGTTGATTATGCCATCGTCCGTTACTACGAGACCCCGGCTCCTGTTGTTGATACCGGCGGTACTGCTTGTCTTCCTGGCCTCGGGAACGCAGCAGGCTGCTGCTCAGAACATTCAGACAGTTCTGACGGTATTTGACAACGTCGCCAACAGCACCGACCTGCGTATCGGCATTCATGCGTCGGCATCCGACGGCATCGATGCGGGACTGGGTGAAGTCGAGCTTCCCCCCTATGTTCCCGGCAATTACGATGCCCGTCTGATCGACAACGATATCCGCACGCCATCCATACTCGGGAACGGTGTCGTCAAGGATCTTCGCGGTATTTTCACCGCTCCTCCCATCTCCCAGACCTTCGAGCTTCGGGTCCGTCGTGACCCGGGTGCGACGACAACCTGGATGAAATGGAGCCTTCCCCTCGCCACGGGCATTTCCAGCATGCGTCTGGTGTCGTATCCCGATCCCACCATTGTGGATGAGGATATGAGTTCCCTGGCGCAGGTGGAACTCCCGGTCGGCACGAACCGCTACCTCATTGAGGTAACGTATGGCGATCCGCCTCCCACACGATATACGCTGAACGTTGAAGTGAATCCCCCGGGCAAGGGACAGGTGCTGCGATTCCCGCTGCTGCCTGATTATGCACCGGGGACGGGTGTTGGACTCGTGGCCCTGAATCTTCCGGCCCCGGATACCTGCTATGTGTTCTCGCACTGGTCGGGTGACGCATCCGGTACCAACAACCTTCTCACGGTCAGCATGACCAGCAACAAGACGGTGATTGCGAACTACGCCCCGCGCACTTTCCCCGTGACGGTTTCCGAACTCGATACCTTCGTAGTGACACAGAATCCGCCGGATCCGCAGAAGGTGTACATCACCAACAGCGGACTCAGTTGCTATACATGGACGGCCACACCTACAGTCCCATGGCTGCGCCTGTCGAAAACCGTCGGTATGGGAAATGACTCCCTCGAAGTGGAAGTCATCACCTCGGCCATTCCCTGTCCGGGAACACATGCCGGCACTATCGAGCTGACTTCCGATTTCACCGATCCGAACACCATTGAAATTCCGGTCATTCTCCGCATCGGCCGCACAAGTCTGTCTGCAACGGTCGATGGCATGCCTTCCATCCTGAGCTGCCAGGACAAGGCGACCGATCTGATCACAGTGACGCTTTTCAATGAAGGACTCAACGGTGTCGATTTCAGCACGCCTCCTGACCTCGGCGAAGGCTTCGTGCTGAAGAATCCGAATATCTTCCCGCTGGCCATTCCGGCCCGCGACTCGGTAAAAATGTATATCGAGTTCGCTCCCACACCGATGCAGCGCGGTACCATTATCGAAAACGTCATCATGGCAGCGGACAAATGCGGTCAGGAGATTCTCTTCAAGCTCGAAGCCTCCCGCATCGCACCCACCGTCACAGCCGACGTATTTGAACTTGATTTCGGACTGGTCAACGCCTGCGGTGTCGACCCGCTGCCTCAACGCGACATCGTGCTCGAAAACGCACACAGTCAGCTGGCGGTGCTCCGCTACAACGTACCTTCCGGCTTCACACTGGTGAACGCACCGGATTCCCTTCCGGGCGGCACTTCGACGACGGTGACGATTGAGCCGGCGCGTCTGGGAGCGGAGACAATCTCTGGCGTCCTCGGCATCGAAGCCGATTTCGGCATCTGCGCCGAACGCTTCAGCATCGACATGCAGGGCACACGTCAGAGCCCATCGTTCTTTGCTGAGGCCGTCGCGACACCGGGCATGCTTCCGCCGCAGCTGTACGACACGACCTGCGTCGGTGAGTATTCCGAAGCCAAGAGCATTCGCATCGTCAACAACGGGACGGCGGAACTGCTGATGACTATCGGCGTGGCCGCACCGTTCGAGATCGATGCTTTCAGCAACACCTTCCCGCTGCAGCCGGGTGCCGACCGTGTGGTTCCCATACGCTTCCATCCCACCGCACCGGGCCTGTTCGAAGAGACACTTACGATTTCCGCGAATCTCTGCGACCTCGAGGCAAGCGTAGATCTCCGCGGTGTGACATTCTCGCAGCAGCTGCTGACTTCCTCGGTGACCCCGCCCAGCATTACGCTGGCAAACTGCGAACCGAGTGCGAAGATGCTGCTCCAGGTTTACAACGCAGGCACGGAGCCCGTTCGCTTCGAAGACCTGCCGGCACTGCCGAACGGTTTCGCGTGGGATGAGGCACTGCGCCTTCCCATCGTTATCCCGCCTGATTCGATGAATCCTTTCGAGGCATACATTCGCTTCGAACCGCCTCTCGGCGACGGTGGCAGCTTTGGCGGCAGCGTGCAATGGTTCGGCAAACCCTGCGGCAGCACGGTGTACTTCACCCTCGCCGGTGAACGCGTCCTTCCGCAGGTTTCGATCACACCCGAAACGCTGGACTTTGGAGAAATCATCTCCTGCGCCGATGGTGCAAGCGGTCCCAGCCGTGTCATCACCATCGAAAACAATTCGCCGCTTCCTGTCACGCTCAACGCACTGGCGGAAGCCTCGAAATATGAACTGCGCCTCGGTCCCATCCCCTTCCCGACACAGGGTGTGGAAATAGCGGCGAACGATTCCCGTGAAATCGATGTCATTGCGCGTCCGGGAATGGGCGGCAAGTTCAGCGATACCCTCGAACTCGAAATCATCGCCGGAACCGGAGGCTACTGCCGGGAGACCTTCCCCGTCGTCCTTCGCGGCGAACGTTATGAGCCCCGCTTCCTCGTGCGTGAGAACGGCTACAGCACCAACTTCGGCGACGTTTGTGTCGACGGTTCGGTGGTTCGCGGCTTCATTGTCGAGAACACCGGCGACAAGCGGCTCACGGTCATGACAGATGGCTTTACTGCTCTCTCGCCTTTCCAGCTGCTTGCAAAACCGTTCAAGATTACGCTGGAGCCGGGTGCGTACCGCGAATTCCCGATTCGCTACAATCCCCTCCAGGTCGGTATCGATGCACAGACCATTTTCTTCAGCTCGGACTACTGCAGCGACAGCGTAGCCTTTACGGTGCGCGGACGCGGTGTGCAACCCTTCTTCGAGGTCACCGATGTCAGTCCCCAGGGACGCCTTGAAGTCCTGAGCTGTGAGACGAGCAAATCGCGTCAGATCACGGCTTCGGTACAGAATACCGGACCGACGCCGGTCACGGTGCAGGACGGCAGTCTCCTTCCGGAAGGCTTCGTCTACGATCCACCCGAGCAGTTCCCCTTCACGCTGCAACCCTCACAGTCGCGGAACGTCATCGTACGATTCACCGCAACGGAGCCGGGTGATTACAGCGGGCTGGTGACACTGTTCGGCGCGCCCTGCGACATTCAGGCGGCCTTCCCCGTGCAGGCTACCGTCATCAACAGTAGTTACACACTCGAACCGCAGGCACTGGACTTCGGTGACATTCTTCTCTGTCCCGACGGCTTCGTCCACCCTGATGACCAGGCCCAGCTCGAACAGAAACTCATCTTCCGCAATACAGGCGCAGTACCGCTGGAGATCAGCGGTCAGATTCAGCCCGCGAATTCTCCGGTTCGCTTCATGGCACCACTCAGCTGGCCGCTCATCGTGGCAGCGGGTGCGTCGCAGGAAATCACCGTCGCCGTGCAGCCTCCGTTTGATGAGCAGGACCGTGACTTCAGCGGTGTGCTTGAGGTCACCACGGTGCGTGACATGCGATGCGTCCCCGAAACGAAGGTGATTCCGTTCGCCGGACAGCTCAGTCGCGTGTCGTACGCGTTCGTGCAGGACACGCTCGGCGCGACCGCCACCTGTGCGACCGAACCGGTGATGCTCCAGGCCGAATTGATGAACAACGGTGACGTCGACCTGACGCTCACACTGCACATTGATGGTTCTTCCGCATTCAGCTTCGAAAGCGGTCAGACCCAGCTCACCATTCCCGCGCATGACCGCGCTGCGGTTAACGTGCTCTACACGCCGATGGAAGGCGAAAGCAACGCCGCAACCCTCTACGCGATGGAGAATCGCTGCGGCAGTGAAATTTCCGTCGCGATGAATGTCGAGTACGAGCGTCCCGCTTTCGCGATCAGTGCGAGCGAAAATGGCGGTACGGCACCTCAGCTCAGTGCGCGTCCCGGTGACATCGTCGAAATCCCGGTCTTCGTCACTGAAGATCTCGTCTGCGAAATCGAGAACGGAACGCTGAGTTTCGATCTCAACTTCGACGGTATCTCACTCAACCCCGACCATGTCTCCGCCGGTCAGGGAAGTGCAGAATTCGCGCGAACAGGCGCCAACAGCCTGACCGTGACGGTTTCCGCCTCCCGCTTCACCGCCGGTCCACTTGTTCGGATTTCAATGGAAGTGCTGGTCGGACGAACCTCAAGCACGGAATGGAGTATTTCCAACGCTGCGCTCGAACCCGACATCGCACAGATCACCGCGGATGATGGCACCAGCGGTACGATTACCATTCGTCCCCGCAACGGTGTCACCACTCTCGCCGATCTCGGCATCACCAGTCTGACACCGCCGCGTCCCAACGTCCTTGATGGAAAGACCGGACGCGAAACGCAGATCCAGGTATCCGTCGATCGTGACAGCTATGTGGAAATCAAACTCTACAACCTGCTCGGTGTGGAAACCGACGTCATCCACCGCGGCATGCTCAAATCGGGTGCGTACAGCTTCCGCTACCAGGCGGACCGCATGCGCCCGGGAGTGTACTTCGTGGTGATGACAACCGGAACGTTCCGCAGCGCCCAGAAACTGATCATAGCCAACTAAGGAGCTGACTCATGAAACGCATCAGCATCATTCTCCTCCTTGCACTGACATTCGCCGGCACGTATGCAGCGCATGCGCAGGGCTTCCGGGTTGGCGACAGGGCCTGGTATACCGTGCGCGGAGGACTTTTCATCGGAGCCAACCAGAGTTTCCACAACGGGAACGTGCCTCTCCTCCCCTCGGCGGAGAACGGTTTTTATGCCGACGGCAACACCACCAATTTCCTCTTCGGCGTGCAGGGTGAAAAATCCGTGACGCGTTACGTGGTGTTCGGTCTCCGGCTCGCATTCAACCAGATGTCGGGGGATGTCGAGGGCCGCTTCACGGACCCCTTCCGTGTCGCCGACCCCGATGATCCCACGATTGTCAGTGAGGTCGTCCGTGACCAGACGGTCGACTATACACTGCAATACCTCACCTTTGGCGTGTACACGAAACTGTACCCGATGAGCGGTCCCGGACTGTTCGTCAGCGGCGGACTCAATGTCGGCACGCTGATCAAGGATAATTTCTCTCATGAAGCAACACTTGTCGAACCGGAATGGGCGAGCGGCAGCATTGCTCCTCCGCAGGAAGGCGAAATCGAGGACGTCAACGGCATGCGCTATGCTGCCAGCGTCGGACTCGGTTACGATTTCTTCTTCCGCTACGGTTTCCTCACACCGCAGCTCATCTACGAGTTCGGTCTCACAAACGTGATCGACGCGCCGTATGCGGATACCTGGAGAATCGACAACGTTCGCTTCGTGCTCGACTTGAATTTCCCTGTCCCCTAGCAGATGGGAATAACGGATGAGGGCAATTGAGCAGTGCCCTCTTCAACAATCACGACCAGTGGTCATTCCACGAGAAAGGCCGTCCCGATCACCGGGACGGCCTTTTGTTTTCAACTACTCGAACGGTACAAATTACATCCGGCTCAACCGGCGGAATCATACGCGATACGTATCCAGTCGATCAATTCCTTGTCCACTTCTTCAGGGGTTGTGAGACGCACCTTGTACTGACACATCTGTCCTTTCGGCAGCACTTCGAGTCGTTCCGTGGCTTCGACATCTTTCATATTGAGTCCCACCTCCATTCGTGAGTTCGTGGGGGGACCGATGGTGGCAAACTGTTTCTTCCGCCGCAGACTCACATAGGTTTTCTTCGGCGCAATTTCGAATTCCCCGAACTTACTGATTTCCTTCATCAGCTTGTCGTGCACGGGCAGAAACACCTCCTTTTTCCCGCTGTAAATACTCTCCAACACATCATCGCTTCCTCCCGAGGCTTCGTCCGGCATACCGTTCAGGTAAATATGCGTGAGGGTATTCGCATCACCATGCCCCATCCCCAGGTCTTTCTTGAGCATGTCCCGAATCTGTCCGTGCTTCTCGAGCCCGCTCTTCTCGATCACCTTCTTGAGCTGCGACAGGCTCTTCCCCGTCCGCTCCTGTATGTTTGTGAGCTGCGTTTGCAGCGCTTTATCTACGGCGCTCATGGCTGCCTCCATCTATGTAAATATTCCACCGAATCCGGCGTGTTAATCATGGGAGAAGGACTTGTCTGTGAAAAGATAGTCCTTCAATTCATCTTCGAACTTTGGATCGTTGCGGCGAATCCACTCCACCAGCATGGCGGCGTGTTCCTTTTCTTCGTCCCTGTTGTGCCTGAGGATGGATTTGAGATCCTTGTTTGCACAGACATCCATGCGCTGGTTGTACCAGTCCACCGCTTCCAGCTCTTCCATGAGTGAAACCAGTGCGCGATGCATGTCCTTTGTTTCCTGTGACAGTTCCGAGACAGGCTCATGATACCCTTCGTTGGCCATGGTGTACTCCTTCTTATCATTGAAAATACAGACTGTCGCGTGCTGGCATGGGATGCATACGTATATGCAACACGTTATTATCGGAAGTACGCGGCAGAAGTGCAATATGGGGTGGGTGCTTGCCGCACAGCCATGCGAAGAGGCTGCACGCACATACGTCCCGCGACAGCAGACCGCAACCTCAGTGCATCTTCTGCACAGCGCATCTCCCGTGCGCGCACACAATGCGTTGGTTGCTGTGAGTGACGCCTACATCTTCCGTTTGAGTACGGAGCTGTTCCCGGCCCGGTCTTTCGCATGAACGGTAAGTGTGCCCTTGCCGATGGATTTGTACACATCGTAGGGAACGACGAGCAGATTACGGCGCTCGTTGTATTCAACGGGAATGAGTGCCTTGTCGATGTACACAGCGATGGAGTTCCAGTCCACCCCGGACACGGAATCGCTGATGGAGAGGCGAATCGGTTCACGACTGCGGAACGCGAACGCGACGGAAATATCGGGCCCTTCATCATCATGTCTGAGATGATAGGTTCCGAGAAATCTTCCGAAGTGTGCGGCGACGGCGGGAGAATTCGGAATATGTACCGCACCATAATTTTTGACCGGATAATCAGCAGTGAGCAGATAATCGCTCCTGCGTACACGCGGCACCACGCTGACGAGGGGACGGCCGGCAAGTGGCATGTCTTCCGGCTCAACTCTCCAGGTGGGAATGGAATCACCTGATGGACTGCTCACGAAACAGAGCATAGAGCGGAACACGTCGCCCGGCTTGAAGGACATCACAAAGCGTCCATCATCCGCTGTCACCTGTCCACCGTCGAGTGCGCTGATGTGATATGCCTTGAAATTGTCTGTCCAGTGAATGGATTTTCGTCCCACCCTGTAATCGACACTCACGACAGCTTCACCGGCGAAGCCTGGCCATGTGGGACAGACGGCACGGTAGGTGTCATCGTCCAGCGGCAGCACCTGCGCTAATTCCGTTCTGTCGCCCTGCGTAATACGCACTGTCGGCGGCTCGGCGTACGGTGCCGCAATCTTGAGCCTGTACACGATTTCATCGAACAGGAATTCCCGCTTCTGGTAGAGGCGTCCTACGCTGTGCTTGACCGGCGCGGTGTTCCAGGTCGCCTGCACCGTCTCGTTCCCTGCAGCATCGAGGGTACGGGCACGTAGATCGCCTTTCTGCATTCTCGCGAGATCAACATCCACACCGTTGCCCGCAGCAGTGCCGGGCCACTGACGCACTTCCTTCCAATGGCGTCCGTTGCGCTCCTCGAAAATCAGCGCTTCGCAGTTTCCGAGAGTTTTCAAGTGCAGCGTTTTCCCTTCGAGCTTCTGTTCGAGTTTCACATCCGCTGCAATCATCACACGCATGGAGAGCATGGAGCGATTGCCTGCAAGATCCTCAGCCACAATGAGCAGTCTTTTTTCCCCGATGCCCAGATTGGCTTCGGAGAGTACTCCTGCGTCCGCAGCACGCTGCACATAGGTTTCGAGCAGATTGCCATCTTCGCGATACAGCTTGCGGAATTCTCCCTTTCGCGACTGCATGAGCCAGTGGTCCCTGTCAATGCGAATATGGAAATTGAGGGTGTCGCAGAAGCGATTCGACACGACGGAAAAGGCTTCCTTCCCGTCGACGAACATCATGATCTTGTACGGCGTCGGATAGTCCGTCGCCCCGTTCGCCCTGTCATGGGCGCGGAGCAGGAGTCCTACGCGTCCCCTGATCACCGGTACCGCGTTTACGCGGAACGAGCTTCCGGAGCCCCGGAGATTCTCTACGCTCTGTTCAAATACCCCGTCGATGCTCGAGCTTCCGTCGAGAGGCTGCAGGCAAAGCTGACGCAGTTCCGGAGGGATGGAATCGGCGGGACGAAGGTTGCGTGAGAGTCCCGGATTGACAGGATTGAAATCGCGATCGCGCACCTCGAAATGCAGATGTGCAGGTCCCGCCCCGGTCGCACCCGTGAATGCGACAACCTCTCCTTTCTTCACCCAGGTGGTGTCTTTCGCATCGAGAAGCGCATAGCCATAGGAACGGTCGAGCTGTGCGAGACGACGGCGATATGCTTTCAGCACGTTTTCTGAAAAGCTCTCGAGATGCGCATAGCAGGTGTGATAACCGTCGTGATGTTTGAGGACGAGGAACCAGCCGTAGCCGCCGGGTTCGAACATGATCGAATGCAGCCAGCCATCACGCGAGGCGTATACATCGTAGCCGGTGCGTCCCCCGGTACTGACATCGATTCCGGCATGAAAATGCGTGCGCCGGAATTCCGCGAAATCCGACGTGCGAATTGTCCCGGCATTCGTGGGCCAGAGGTAGTCATCCCAGTCCGTCTCCAGTGTGTCATATCGATTGCTGACACGCTCCTTTTCCACACGCTCTTGCGAAGTATCGTTGCCTGACAGCAACACATACCCGAAGGAAATGGCAAGGACAATAAGGACGGGGGCGACGGCACTGCGCATCACGGATTTCACCGGGTTAATTCGCCTCCGCGACGGTAAACGAGGCGTGCAGGATGTTTTCGAGCGACAGCTCGAGCCTGTCGCCACCGGCGATGGGAGCGACGCCGTGCGGCGTGCCGGTATAAATGAGATCGCCCGGCAGCAGCGTCACGATGCTGCTGATGTAGGCGATGATCTTCGGGATGGAGAATATCATGAGACTGCTGTCTCCCTCCTGCCGCATTTCTCCGTTGACACGAAGCGAGAAGCGCAGGCGGGAAAGCTCACCAAGTCGCTGCAACGGGAGGAAATCCGAAACGCAGGCAGCAGTTTCAAATCCCTTGGACACCGTCCATGGCAGTCCCTTGTCCCTCAATGCTTTTTGCGTATCGCGGGCGGTGAGATCGAGTCCTATCCCTACACCGGTAACATGCTGCAATGCGTTTTCTTCGGAGATGTTTCTTCCTTCTTTTCCAACCAGCAGTACGATCTCCGTCTCGTGGTGCACATCACTGCTGAATGCCGGCAGTTCGATCTGACGTTCCCCGGTGATCAGCGACGCCGCAGGTTTGAGGAAGAGTACCGGTTCGGCGTTGAATTCATTTTCCAGTTCCTGGATGTGCTTGATGTAATTGCGTCCAATGCAGTAAATCGTGCCTGCTTTGATGGACTGACTGTCTGGAAGGAGGTTTACGGTTGGCATGGCGATGGGATAGTGATGATGAATTCCTGATGAAATATACAGTCTCGCGGGCAGGCGAAAAAACGTGATCGGGCGGGAGCAGTCGGTCCTGTTACCGCGCAGGTGGTTGGTCTCCGAAAAAAACAACGCCGTCCCTCTCATGAGAAACGGCGCTGCAAAATGCTCGTACCGGAAACAGGCAGGATCAGGTACCGGCGCTGTAATCGTCCATGTACTCTTTTTGCTCCTTCGTGAGCTTGTCAATCTTGTAGCCCATGGTACGGAGTTTGAGCGCGGCGATATCCTGGTCCTGCTTGACAGGGATATCATGCACCGCGGTGTCGAGGCGCTTGCCTTTCTTCGCGAGTTCGGCCAGGCGCAACTGCGAGAGGAACTGGTTGGCGAAGGACATATCCATCACCTCGGAGGGATGTCCCTCGGCGGCAGCCAGGTTGACCAGGCGTCCCTGCGCGAGCAGGTATACACGGTTGCCGTTTTTCTTGAGGATGTATTCCTCGTTGTTGGCACGGATCTGACGCTTGCTCTTTTTGATCTTCTCGAGCTCAGGGATATTGATTTCACAGTCGTAGTGACCGGTGTTGCAGACCACGGCGCCGTCTTTCATCATCTGGAAATGTTTTTCGCGGATGACATCCTTCACGCCCGTAGCAGTAATGAACACATCGCCCACCTTGGCTGCCTGATCCATGGTCATCACCTCATGTCCCTCGAGCGTGGCCTTGAGTGCCGCGGTCGGCTTGACTTCGGTAACGATGGTATTGGCGCCGAGTCCCTTCGCACGTTCGGCGACGCCCTTTCCACAGTGGCCATAACCGGCGACGACGACGTTCTTGCCAGCGAACAGAATGCTCGTTGCGCGCAGGATGCCGTCGAGGGTAGACTGTCCGGTACCGTACACATTATCGAAATCCCACTTCGTCTCGGCGTCGTTGACAGCGATGACCGGGTATTCGAGCTGTCCCGCATCCGCCATGGCACGCAGGCGATGCACGCCGGTCGTGGTCTCTTCCGTACCACCGAGGATTTCAGGGATCAATTTTTTGTGCTTGTTGTGGATGGTGAAAATCAGGTCCGCGCCATCATCGAGCGTGAGGTTGGGCTTGAAATCGAGCGTGCGCTCGATGGCCCAGTAGAATTCCTTCACGTTCATGCCGTGCCATGCGTAAATGGACGTACCCTTTGCGGCGAGCGCGGCGGCCACTTCGTCATTGGTAGAAAGCGGATTGCATCCGCTCCAGCTCACATCTGCTCCAGCAGCGGCGAGCGTTTCGACGAGTACGGCGGTTTCCTTGGTCACGTGGAGGCAGCCCGCAATGCGGAAACCTTTCAGCGGCTTGGTCTTCTTGTACTTCTCGCGCAGCGCCATCATGACAGGCATGCGGCTTTCGGCCCACTCAATTTTCTTGCGGCCCTCGTCGGCGAGCTTGATGTCTTTGACCTTGTAGTTCTTTTTGGCTTTTGCCATCAGGGGATCACTCCTGTATTGAAATAAACGGTTAATCGAAATTGATGATCTATACCAGCTTCTTCTTGATGTCTTTCACCATGTCGAGTTTCTCCCAGGTGAACGTCTTCTCGCTGCGCCCGAAGTGTCCGTACGCTGCGGTTGCGCGGTAGATGGGACGACGCAGTTTCAGCCGTTCGATAATACCGGCCGGCGTCAGGTCCACGTTCTTCTGCACCCAGCGCTCGATATCGGTATCGGTGACGCCGTTCTTCGCCGTGCCGTGCGTATCGACATGCACCGACACCGGTTTGGCCACGCCGATGGCGTAGCCGATCTGAATCGTGCATTCGTCCGCCACACCAGCTGCGACGAGGTTCTTCGCGAGATGACGCGTGGCGTATGCTGCACTGCGGTCCACTTTCGACGGATCCTTACCGCTGAACGCGCCGCCGCCATGGGGAGCCCATCCACCGTACGTGTCGACGATGATCTTGCGTCCCGTCAGTCCAGAATCCCCGTGGGGGCCACCAATTTCAAATCGTCCCGTGGGATTCACATGCAGCTTGACGCGTCCCTCGAGCAATTCCTCGGGAAAGACTTTTTCAATCACATGCTCACGCACATCCTCTTTGATCTGCTTCTGGGAGACGCTCGGATCATGCTGCGTAGATACGACGATGGTATGCACACGCTTCGCTTCGCGTCCCTCATACTCAAAAGTCACCTGTGACTTCGCATCGGGACGTAGGTACGGCATGAGCTTCGGCTCATTCTTCCTGATCTCGGCGAGCCGCTGCACCAGCTTGTGGGAGTAGAGAATCGGACGCGGCATGAATTCGGGAGTCGCGTTCGTCGCGTAGCCGAACATGATACCCTGGTCGCCCGCACCGCCGCCTTTCACGCCGCGGAAAATGTCGGGAGACTGCTGGTGAATATGCGATGCGACGCCGCAGCTGTCTGCGTCGAAGCGATACTTGGGATCCGTATAACCGATCTCGCGTACCGTCTCGCGTACGATTTCCTGCACGTCCACATACGCGTCCGTGGTAATCTCACCGCCGACCAGCACGAAACCTGTCGTCGTAAAGCACTCGCAGGCCACCCGCGCCTGCGGATCGTCACGAAGAATACTGTCGAGCACCGCATCGGAAATCGCATCGCAGACTTTGTCCGGATGTCCTTCGGATACGGATTCGGATGTGAAGAGATAAGACATGGAAGTTTTCCTATCAGGTAATAATATGACGTTATCAATCGATCAATCTATGTCGTAGCTCCGCCTCCGGTGATCCTGCAGCTTACAGGCTCAGTACCGGTACATGTTCTTCACTCACCTTTCAATGCGGAGGGAAGGAACACAGCAGGGAACCGCAACTACTTCCCGCTCAGAATGCGGTATTATTAAAAGGTAAGAGAAAAATCTTTTCCGAAAAAGGCCACAATCAGCGCAATCAAGGGGAACACGGATCTCCACGGATTATACGAATCTTCGCGGAGACTGGGGGAATCCGAATTTGTCAACCGCTACAGTCACTGCTGGCAAATCGGGCCTCTCCTTTCCTCCGGCCTGCCGCGGCGAAGTCCGAGCGTAGCGAGGACGAAGACGGGTGAACATCCGTGTTCCCGTTGAGCGCAGCTTGTTGCATTTATCTTGCATCGCTCCTATATTTGTTGACTCGCCATCCTAGCTCAGTTGGTAGAGCAGCTCACTCGTAATGAGCAGGTCGTCGGTTCGAGTCCGATGGATGGCTCCAGAAAAGATACTCCCCGTTCTTCCTTGCGAAGGACGGGGTTTTTCTTTTTCCCGGTGATTATCTTGTGGGATGCGTTTACTGATCATCGACAACTTCGACTCATTCACCTACAACCTGGCCCAGCTGTTTGCGGCACTCGGAGATCAAGTGGATGTCGTCGTGCGGCGGAACGACGTTCCGGTTAACGAACTGGCCGCTCTGCGACCGGATGCGTTATGCATTTCACCGGGACCGGGAACGCCACGCGACAGCGGCGTCAGCCGTGAGGCGCTGAGGCGATGGGAGCGCGAGCTGCCTATACTCGGTGTCTGTCTCGGGATGCAGGTGATCAATGAACACTATGAAGGACGTACGGTGCACGCGCCACTTCCCGTGCATGGGAAAGCCCAGCTTCTGCGACATAGCGGTGCGGGGGTGTTTGCCGGACTCCCTTCCCCCTTCCGTGCCGCGCGCTATCATTCGCTCGCAGTGAAGCGAGCGTCGGAACTACTCGTTGAAGATGCGTGGACCGATGACGGCTGCGTGATGGCACTGCACCACAGCGCACTGCCAATTCATGCCGTGCAATTTCACCCCGAATCATTCATGACGGAACACGGCAGCGCGATGGCTGCAAACTTCCTTGCGCTTGCCGGGATGAGGATGAAGCCGGAGGACCCGCGATGAGTTTTCATGATCGCCTCCGCTCGATGCGTCCTTCAGTGAGGCGGGAAAGTACCTCCCGGGGAAGCCACGATGACTTCGTCGCGGAAATGCAGCCGGATGCCGAATCCCTGCCTTCAGCCATATATCTCAGTGGGGCGGAGCACGACTGCAGCCGCCGATCACTTGCAATGCTTCGTCCCGCCGCCATGCTCCGCGTCAAAAACGGCGTCGCTGAACTGCTTACGACACGCGGCTGCGAGCGGGAAGAAAATACGGACCCTTTCACACTGCTTGCCGCAGTCAGGGAAGGACTCACCGGCATTGAAACAGAGCGGGACGCCACGGCGGCTGTCGCCTGCTATGTCGCCTACGAAGCGGGAAGGTACATCGAACGATTGCCCGCAGCAGCGGAGGATGTGCTGGACCTGCCGGATTTCGTCCTTCTCTGGCCTACACGCATGCTGCACTTCGATCATGCCGCGGCGCAGCGAAGCGAATACAGTATCGTCTGGGCGATGGACGGCGAGCAGTTGCAGCCGCTTTCGGAGAACGGTATTTCAGCGCATTATGCAGATTCTGCATATTCCGGCCCGAGAAAATATGCAGAAACCGCATATTCACCTGCGTCGCTGCCAAGGCGCGGCTTTTCGCGTGAGGAGTATGAGTCTGCCGTACGCCGCGTGCGGCAGCACATTTACGACGGCGACGTCTACCAGGTCAATCTTTCCCAGCGTTTCAGCTTCCCGCTGCCGCAGCCGGCATTTTCGATCTGGCTCCGGCTCTTCGAGCAGAACCCAGCTCCCTTCTATGCCTGGGTAAACGCCGGGGATCACTGCGTGCTTTCGACATCGATGGAGAGGCTGTTCCGCCTGGAGACAGCGGATGACAAGAGCGTGCACATCGAGACGCGTCCGATAAAAGGCACGCGTCCCAGGGGACAGAACGATGAAGATGACAGCCAACAGGAACGCGCCCTGCTGGCCAGCGAGAAAGACGATGCGGAGCTTTCGATGATCGTGGACCTTGCGCGCAACGATCTCGGACGTGTATGCCGCACGGGAACTGTGCGCGTGCGGGAACACCGGCGCATCGAACGCTATGCCAACGTCATGCACCTGGTGTCCATTGTCGAAGGCACACTGTCCGGCGAAGCTGGAATCGACGATGTGTTCCGCGCGGTATTTCCCGGGGGATCGATCACCGGCTGTCCGAAAATCCGCGCAATGGAAATCATCGATGCGCTGGAGCCGGAGACTCGTCATGTCTACACGGGGAGTGTCGGTTTGCTTGAAGCGGACGGCACGGCGGATTTCAATATCGCCATCCGCACCGCGGTGGTACGCAGCGGCATCTGTCACCTTTCGGTGGGAGGCGGTATCGTGTTTGATTCCGATCCGTCGGACGAATACATGGAGACCCTGCACAAGGGCGCGACATTTTTCAACATCGCCGGAGTGGAATCCGGCCTTGAGGAGTAATACCGATGCAGCAGATCATTTATGTCAACGGAGAATACCACCCCGCGCGTGAAGCCCGCGTGCCCGCCATGGATGCCGGCATGTTGTTCGGGGCGGGACTGTTTGAAACCCTGCTCGCTCGAAATGGAACGCCCCGTCTGCTCGACAGGCATCTGGCCCGGCTGCGTGCTTCCTCCAACGCGCTCGGCATCCCGTTTGCACTTGAGGACGAAGAGGTGCGCCACATCATCGGCGAACTGCTCACGCGCAATGAACTGCTGGACTTCGAATGCCGTGTAAAAATTCTCGCAACGCCCGGGGACGTAGCGCAGCACTGGACGCATCGTCACGACACCGTGATGATCACTGCTGAGCCTTACGTGCGTCCCCCGCAGGACATCGCCTGGAAACTCCGTGCACCGGAACAGATGCTGGCGACGCCCATCGCCGGACACAAAAGCACGAGCTATCTTTCCTACCGCCACCTGCTGCACGCCGCGCGGCGTGAGGGGTATGACGACGCCGTGCTGCGCGACCGTCGGGGCAACATCTCCGAATGCACGTTCACATCACTCCTGATTTTCGACGACGACAAACTGGTGCTCCCAGAATCTGACGATGCGCTGCCCGGCATCACCAGTGGTGTCATGGCGGAAATATGCAGCGACCTGGGCATGGAGGTACAGCGGCGCACCGTGCAGCCACAGGAGCTTACCTCGGGAGCGATAATCTGCGTGGCAAACGCCCTGCTGGGACCCTTTCCGGTCAGCCATGTCGGCAACCATGCCGTCCCCCTCTTCCCGGCTGAAGGCATGCTTCCGCTGCGCGATGCCTGGCTCGCATTTTCCTGACCGGAAACTGCGCAAGTGCCTGTTCCCTGCTGGTTTGTATCAGTCACGCATTCCGGCTATATTCGTATGATTACGAGCTGATTTTCACCCTTTCCCGGAGAAAATGTGTCTTCCGATTTGATCGTCTTCCTCGTCCTTGCCGCCGTCGCGGTACTCTCAGGGATTTTGATGATCACGCGCGCGAATCCGGTCAACAGCGCCCTGTTCCTCATCCTGAATTTCATTTCCCTCGCCGGCATTTACCTCACACTCAGCGCCCAGTTCGTCGCCATCATACAGATACTCGTGTATGCAGGTGCGATCATGGTGCTCGTGCTCTTCGTCATCATGCTTCTCAATCTCGAGGACGAAGTGCCGCTCCGTGAAACCATGACGAAACGGCATTATGCAAGCCTGCTGTTCGCCCTCGTGACCCTCGGACTCATTATTGAAGTGATAGCATGGAAGGGGGCCGATTCACTTGCCGGTTTCACACAGCAGGCGCCGACGAGCGCTGAAATAGGGACTGTCGAACATATCGGCGGCGTGCTGTTCACGCGCTTCGTCTTTCCTTTTGAACTGACGTCCATTCTGCTGCTCGCGGCCATGATCGGTGCCGTGGTGCTGGCCAAAAAGCGTTTCCCCTGATCGAATGACCAAACGGAATACGGACTCATGATCCCCATACACTACTACCTGATTCTCAGCGCTGTCATGTTCATCACCGGTGTGGTGGGAGTGCTCACACGCCGCAATGCGATTATCATCTTCATGTGTATCGAGCTGATGCTCAACTCGGTGAACCTGACCTTCGTTGCGTTCTCGTCGTATCTCGGCAACGTCAACGGACAGATTTTCGTCTTCTTTGTCATGGCCGTCGCTGCAGCGGAAGCTGCGGTCGGACTCGCGATCGTTATCGCACTGTTCCGAAACAAGCAGACGGTCAACATCAACGACGTCAATATTCTCAAGTGGTGACACTGTCTCGGCCTGTGCGGGACAGCATTACCAATCCATCGACTACTGAAACTTCATAACGTCCATTTCGACCCATGCATCAATACGTCGGGCTTATCGTACTCTTTCCGCTGATCGGACTGCTCATCAACGGGCTGTTCGGACGGAAAATCAAGAATGAAAAGCTGATCGGAAGCATCGGCAGCGGCGCGGTGGGGCTTTCCTTCCTCGTAGCCGCAGGCATTTTCATCGAAATGCTTGGCATGCCCGCCGAAGAGCGTGGAAGCGTGGTTACGCTGTTCACCTGGCTGGCCGCCGGCACATTCAAGGTTTCCGCCGCCTAC